>JBGSRQ010000084.1:0-5497 GCA_041737515.1 Rhodobacterales bacterium
CGCCGTCAACGCTGACGCAGGCGGGCCACCACCCGGTTCCAACCGCCGGGGCTGACCACGAATGACAGCAAGAACCCCGCGCCAAACCCTGCAAGCTCTGCGATCCAGCGGTCATTTCCGCCGAACAGCGCGCCGAACAGGATCTGAATTGCCATCAAGGCCCCGATCAGCGTGAATGCCCGGTATTGCTGGGTGCCCGTGCCCGCAAGCCGGACCCACAACAGGAAGGTGAACGCCCCGATCAGCCCGTAAACCCCCGGAAATGCCCCCACCAACGGGAACCGTGCAAAGGGCAGCGCCACATGCACCAGCCCCGCCACGAGACTTGCCCCGAAAAACACCACCGCCACAGCCCAAGGCCGGAACACCTCGGCCACCATCTTGCCCATGGCCAGCAGCATCACGATGGCAAACAGCGCATCCGTCACCCCGTAATGCACGAAGGGATAGGCGACAAACCGCACGAGGATCTCGGCCGAGAAATCCCCCACGGCAAAGCGTTCGCGGATGTATTCGGGAATGACGCCGACGGTCTCGAATGCCGTGATCCGCCAGCCTGCCCCCTCTGGCCCGCCGATCAGGCCGCGTTGGGCCATGTTCAGCACCAGTTCCATCGCAACCATGGGCAGCGCCAGCGCCCATACGATCCAGGGCAAAGGGTTGAACGGCGGAGCGTTGGGGTCAGAATACATGGAACCTCTTGCATGATGCGATGGGGCCGCAATTGACGCCCCCTTGCCCCGCAGATAGTGGGAAGGCGCAGGAATTTCCAGACGGAGTCTTACCCATGTCCACGCCAGAGCGCGCGACGCAGGCTTTTCCCAAACGCATTTTCTCGGGCATCCAGCCGTCGGGCGGGATTACGCTGGGCAATTATCTGGGCGCGCTGAAGCGTTTTGTCGAAAAGCAGAACGAAGGGATCGAGACGATATACTGCATGGTCGACATGCACGCGATCACCGTCTGGCAAGACCCGGAAAAGCTGCGTCACGCCACGCGTGAGGCGGCTGCGGCCTTCATCGCGGCGGGCATTGATCCGGCGCGGTCCATCCTGTTCAATCAATCTCAGGTCAGCGCCCACGCCGAACTTGCGTGGATTTTCAACTGCGTGGCGCGGATGGGCTGGATGGGCCGGATGACGCAATGGAAAGACAAGGCCGGCAAGAATTCGGAGAATGCCTCGCTGGGGCTGTTCGCCTACCCCGCGCTGATGGCGGCCGATATTCTGGCCTACAAGGCCACGCATGTGCCGGTGGGCGAGGATCAGAAACAGCATCTGGAACTGACCCGCGACATCGCGATGAAATTCAACAATGACTACAAGGTGGATTTCTTTCCCATCACCGAACCCATCATCGAAGGCGCTGCGACGCGGGTGATGAGCTTGCGCGACGGGACCAAGAAGATGTCGAAATCCGACCCGTCGGATCAAAGCCGCATCAACCTGACCGATGACGCCGACACGATTGCAAAGAAAATCAAGAAGGCCAAGACCGACCCCGAACCCCTGCCATCTGATCTTGAGGGTCTCAAAGACCGCCCCGAGGCGCGCAATCTGGTGAACATCTATGCAGCCCTCGCCGACATGACGCCCGACGCCGTGATGCGCGACCACGGCGGATCGCAATTCGGCAGCTTCAAACCCGCGCTGGCCGATCTGGCCGTGGCGAAACTGGCCCCGATCACCACCGAGATGTCGCGCCTGATGCAGGACACCGCCGAAATCGACCGCATCCTGGGTCAAGGCGCCACCCGCGCCGAGGCGATCGCCCGCCCGATCGTGGATCAGGTTTATGACATTGTGGGCATGATCCGGCAACGACGCTGATGCGCGGGCTGGCCGGGTGGCTTTCCCCAGCCCCTGCCCGCGTGTCACACCCTCGATTCAATCCCCCGTCAGCGTGATCCCGCGCGCCTCGCGCCGATTCGGGCTGTCCTGTCCCCCAATGCCGTGATCCGGTTCCCCCCGGACCATGTAACTGGCCCGATGTGCCCCCGGACCATTTCCCCGGTCCGGGGGACTTTTTTGCGCAGACCCTGTGCGATACAGTGACTTAACGCATGAACGCTTGTCGCATAGGTTCGGACAGCACAGGAGTCGCCCCATGCCAGACCTCGCCCCGTCACAAACCCGCATCGGCCATGTTCACCTCAAGGTCGCCGATCTTGACCGCGCAATTGCGTTTTACCGTGACGTGCTGGGGTTTGAGGTCATGCAGAATTACGGCACACAGGCGGCATTCCTTTCGGCGGGCGGCTACCATCACCACATCGGGCTGAACACCTGGGAAAGTGCCGGGGCCACGCCGCCCCCGCCGGGCCATACCGGGCTATACCACACCGCCTTTCTGTACCCGGATCGCGCCAGCCTTGGCGCCGTTGTGCAACGCGTGATCAACGCAGGCATCGCCCTTGACGGGGCCGCTGATCATGGTGTCAGCGAAGCGGTTTATCTGCGCGACCCCGATCAGAACGGCGTCGAGCTTTACCGCGACCGTGACCCCGCAGATTGGCCGCGTGATGGGGACGGCAAACTGAAAATGGTCAACGCGCGGCTTGATCTGACTGCTTTGCTGGCCGAGGCGAAGGGCTGATCCCACCCGGCGGGTCTTGCCAGCGGGGGGGCAGATCGGCCATGATCCCGCCGCATACAGGGGGATCATCATGCGCAAGTTTCTGGTCGTGCTAGATGACAGCCGCGAATGTCTGAACGCGATGCGCTATGCCGCGCTGCGGGCCGCACACACCGGGGCGGGGGTGCAGATCCTGTCGATCATCCCGCCCGAAGAATATCAGCACTGGCTGGGCGTCGCCGATCTGATGCGCGCCGAAGCCCGCGAACGGATCGAGGCGCATTTCGAGGTGTTTGCGAAATGGATGCGCGACAAGCAGGGCGTGAACCCCGAACTCGTGGTGCGCGAGGGCGATCCGGTGGTCGAGATTCTGGCGCAGGTGAACGAAGATACGCAGATCGGTGTGCTGGTTCTGGGGGCGGGCACCGACAAATCCGGCCCCGGCCCCCTGGTTACGCAGATGACGCGCAATTCGGGCGGCCTGCCCATTCCCATCACCATCGTGCCGGGCGACATGTCGAAGGAACGGCTTGAGGCGATCACCTGATGCGCGTGGCCATCGTGACCGGGGCTGCGGGCGGTCTTGGCCGGGCGATTGCGGCGCAACTGTTGCGTGACGGGCTGACGGTCGTGGGGTTCGACATTGATGCCGCAGGGCTGGCCGATATGGCCACACCCGGCTTTACCGGGCAGGTCGTTGATCTGACCGACCCTGCCGCGATTGCGGCGGCCTTTGGCACGGTGCAGGCCGCGCATGGCGGTCTTGATGCGCTTGTCAACAACGCGGGCACCTGCTTCATGTCAGATTTTCCCGACATTCCGGCGGCCGAGCTTGACCGCCAGATGCAGGTCAACTTTCATTCGATGTTTCACTGCTGCCAGGAGGCCGTGAAACTGATGCTGGGCCGCAAGGGCGTGCGCAAGATCGTCAACATCTCGTCCAACGGGGCATATAATTTCGACGTCTTCGATCCGCCGCATTACCGTGCGAGCAAAGCCGCGATGGACACGCTGACCAAGGATCTGGCCCGCCGCTGTGCGCGCGAGAAAATCGCCGTGAACTCCATCGCCCCCGCAATGACCCAAACGCCGCTGTTCGAGGTTCTGTCGCAAGAGGTGCTGGACCGCGCCATTGCCGCCATGCCGCACGGCCATGCGATGCAGCCATCTGAAATTGCGGCGTGGGTGGCGTTCCTGATCTCGCCCGCAGGGGATGTGAGTTCGGGCAACATCATCATCCTGAATCAGGGCCGCGATGTGCGCTGACCCTTGCGCCGGGCAACCCCGGACCTGATCCGGGGTATTGTGCCACCCGCAAAGAGGCCCCGGATCAGGTCCGGGGCTGCGGCGCGCCCGGTTCAGCCATAGTGTTGCGGTGCCTTTCGCAGGTGCGGCCATTGGTCGGGGCAATGGCCGTAGATCACAAAGGCGTCTTGTGCGGCCGTTCGAGATGTCCGGTCAAGGCGACTTTCGCCATTTGCATGTTGACGTCTCGGGCCGACTTCGCTAGCCGTTACTGGTTCGCTTGACGCTGGAATCCGTGCGTCCGTAAGATCAGTTCGGTATGCTTCCTTCTGGTCCCGAACGTCGTCACAAGCCACCATTGCCATAAGGCGTGCCGCCGTGGCGCAGGCCGCCTCGGGATCATCCGCCGTATCGAACCGCTCGTGTATTTCAGCGGGGCGCGAGATTGCATCGCTGGTGATCAGCACACGTCCTGTTTCGGGCAGGGTCAAGATCAGCGCCAGTTGCCCTGCCACATGCCCCGGTGCCAGCAGCACCCGCAGGCCGAGCGCAAGTTCGGTGTCGCCATCAATCGGAAGATATGTCCGGTCGGGCCACGCCATCGGGCGGGCCTTGCCGAAATACAACGGCCGCTCCAGCGCGTGTTCCACCGATGACAGCAGGATCGGGGCGCCCGGAAAATCCGCGATCCCGCCGACATGGTCAATATGGCTATGCGTCAGGATCAAAAGATCAATGTCGGCAGGCGTCAGCCCCAGCAGCGCCAACTGCCCCGCAGGCAGGTTTTCCGGCCCCAGATGCAGCACGCGGCCAAAGCTGCCCAAGCCATCCTCGGCACTTGCCTGCGCCACATCCGTCACATATTTCGCCGGAAAGCCGGTATCGACCAGTATATTTTCGCCCGCGTCGGTCTGGATCAGAAATCCCACCAGCCCGATGATGCGGCCATTCGCATGCACGCTGAACAAGCCGTAATCCAGCACGAACAGACGCTTGGGGCGGCCCTTGATCGGCGAATGTGTCATGCGGCCTCCATTTGCCGCACCATGCCGCGCGGTCAGCGGCCCGGCAAGCCCGCGCGGTTTAGAACCATTCCAAACCTTGACTATCCCCGGCCAAGGGCGCATATCCGACCATAACAGTTGGAGATACGCGATGTTCATCCAGACCGAGTCGACCCCGAATCCCGCCACATTGAAGTTCCTGCCCGGACAAACCGTGCTGGAGCTTGGAACGGCAGATTTCCCGAATGCAGAAGCGGCGGCGAAAAGCCCGCTCGCGAACCGCATTTTTGCATCCGGCCCGGTGACAGGTGTGTTCTTCGGAACCGATTTCGTGACCGTGACCAAGGATGATGCGGCCCAGTGGGATCATATCAAGCCCGCCATTCTGGGTGCGATCATGGAGCATTACCAGTCCGGCGCCCCGGTCATCGAAGGCGAACGCGCCGCGTCGGGTCATGCCGAACACACCGGCGAAGATGGCGATATCGTGCGCCAGATCAAGGAATTGCTCGACAGTCGCGTGCGCCCTGCGGTAGCTCAGGACGGTGGCGACATCACCTTTCACGGGTTTGAGCGCGGCGTGGTGTATCTGCACATGCAGGGCGCCTGCGCAGGTTGCCCGTCGTCAACCCTGACGCTGAAAATGGGGATCGAGAACCTGCTGCGCCATTACAT
>JBGSRQ010000097.1:0-3004 GCA_041737515.1 Rhodobacterales bacterium
GCTTCCAGATCGGCGATCGAAGCGGCAAGGGCCGTCACCTGCCCCCGCGCGGCGTCGCGGTCGGCCAGAAGTGAAGCTACCTGAGCCTCGAACGCAGTCACCCTTGCCGTAGCCGCCGCAAGATCATCCTGCCGTGCCGAAAGCTGCGACGTCAGTGAAGAGATCAGCGACGCCTGCTCCTCTCCCTTGGCCTGCGCCGCCGAAAGGTTGGTGCCCAGCCGGCCCACCTCGGCCTGCAAGTCCGCCGCGCGGTTCTTCTCCAGCCCCAGCGCGTCGGCGAGGCTGGCGACCTGTGCTGTCAGCACGTCAAGTTCGCTGCCTTGGGTGGTGATCGTGTCGCGCAGCACCGATTGCACCACGGTAAAGATCGTCAGCACGAACATCATCACCAGCAAAAGCGACGTCATCGCATCCACAAAACCGGGCCAGATGACCCCTTCGCTGCCGCCACGCGAGGATCGGCGGGAAAGCGCCATGGCCTAGCCTCGCCCGACGGTGCTGCGCGACAATTGCCGCACAGCGGCGGTCAGGGCCGACAGATCGGCCCGCAGGTCGGTCATGCTTTCCTGCCGCCCAGCCGAAATTTCTTCAAGAATCCGCAAAAGCTGCACGTCGATGGACCGCATCCGCATCCGGCTTTCGGCATCGGAATGTGCGCCACCCTCGGCTGCCGTCAGCGCCGCTATCAGCTTGTCCTGCCCGTCGGCCACCCGCGTCAATGCGGCTGCGGTGCCGGATTCGGCCTCCATCCGTGTTGCCAGACGCCCGATCACATCGCCCAGCGCGCCGATCTTTTCATCGACCAAGGCGCGACTGATATCAGCTTGGACATACAGCTGCTCCAGCGCGCCCATCTGGTCGGCAACCTGATCCAGCATCTGCACCACCGCCGCAGTATCGGCGGGTCCGTCACCCTCGCCCACCGAAAGGCTAAGCCGGGTGATCGAGGACATCCACTCTTCCAGCTCGCGGTAAAAGCGGTTCTGCCCGTGACCGGCAAAAAGTTCCAGCAAGCCGATCACAAGTGACCCCGCCAACCCCAGAAGCGACGACGAAAACGCCGTTCCCATGCCGCCCAACTGCGCTTCAAGCCCACCCATCAGCTTGGAAAACACCTGTATCCCCGTCTCACCTTCTTTCGGGGCCAGCGCGCGGATTGTGTCGACCATCGCAGGAACGGTGGTGGCAAGGCCGTAAAACGTGCCCAGAAGGCCAAGGAAGATCAGAAGGTTGCCCAGATACCGCGTGATATCGCGGGCCTCGTCGATCCGGGTTCCAATGGAATCGAGGATCGACTGCGCCGAGGTTGTCGAGATCTGCATCTGCGTCTGCGCGCCGCGCGTGCGCAAAAGCGCAGTCAGCGGTGTCAGCAGGCGCGGTGCGGTGGTGAACTGAAACCCTGCGCGGTTCTGCACGAAGCCTTCGATCCAGCCGACAGACTGAAAGACCTGCATCACCTGCCAGAAACAGGAAATCACCCCGATCGCAAACACCAGCGCGATGAACGAATTCAGCGTGACATTGGCAAAGAACACCACCTGCAGCACGCGAAACCCGAAATAAGCACCCGCGCCGACCAATGCGATCACGATCAGCATCGTCACCAGTTGCCGCACCGGATGGGTGAACGAGGGCTTGGGGCCGGAAATGCTTCGTTCCATCAGTTGCGCAAAGCCTTGTGAGTGCTGGCGAAACAATAGGCGGGCAATGCTGCGCTGCCAAGCCGGTTGCGCGTCAATCTTCGGTTAACGCCCGAACCCGGTCCGAAAGCCACGCAAGATCGGGGTCGGCTATGCCCAAAGCGGCCAGATGATCGGTGGTGTTCCACAAATAGTCGCGGTTCGGCCCCCGCCCGCCAACGGACCGCGCAATCAGACGCGCCTGTTCCTCCAGCGCCAACCCGCCACAATACTGGTCGTGATCGGGGTCAATCACATAGGCCAGCATCAAAGCCTGCCCGCCATCGTGAAATTCGGCAACCAGTTCGCGCTCCAGATAGGCGGAAGAGATCAACTCACGCTCGCGCAGCATGGCAAGCGTCGCGGCCTCATCGCCCGGAAGCACGCGCAGCGCCAATCCGTCGCAGACGGCATCCTCCGCCTGATCCAGTGCCAGCACCAGCCCGGGTTCCGTCACCGTCCCGCGATGATGGATGGACCGCATGCAAAAGCTGCGCCGCCAGCCGGAAAGGCGCGCAAGACGCTGTTGAGCCACGGCAAAACCGGGATTCCACAGCAGCGATCCGTATCCGAAAACCCACATTGGCATGTGCATGCTGGCCCTCTCGTCCTGTCGCCTGTAAACACGAGGGGCGAGGAAATGGAAAGGGGCGCGCATGCGGTGGATGATCCGGGCGGTTTTGGCTTTGGCCCTGCTGTGGGCTGGCTATTGGATCATCGGATCGCGCGCGATGGACAATGCCGCGCACCGTTTTTTTGACCGGGCTGCCGAACGTGGTCTGCTGGCGGACCAGGACGGTATCGAGGTTGCGGGTTTTCCATCACGCTTTGATCTGACCGTCACCAATCCGAAATTGGCGGACCCGGCGCGGGGCATTGGTTGGTCGGCCCCGTTCGTGCAGATCCTGACGCTGAGCTACACGCCCTGGCATCTGATTGCGGCCCTGCCGAATGACCAGACCCTTGATCTGCCCGACCAATCGCTCAACGTGCAGTCCAGCTATCTGCAAGGCAGCGTTGTCGTCTTGCCCGGCACCGCGCTGACACTTGACAGGCTGGCCGCCGAGGCGCGGGATCTGCGGTTGTCTTCGACGCTTGGCTGGGTTCTGGGCGCCGCGAACGTGCAGCTTCACACGCGGCAGAATCCGGCGACCCGGAATGCGCATGACATCGACATCGCCGCCACGGAAGTGACGCCTGACCCCGATCTGATGACGCGGGCCGGGACGGCTGCGGGCCTGCCCGACAAGATCGCGCAAATGCGACTGACAGTGACGGCCGCCCTGACCGCGCCGATTGACCGTTCCGCCAGCGAGACCCGGCCG
>JBGSRQ010000132.1:0-3821 GCA_041737515.1 Rhodobacterales bacterium
GACGGCCGATCTTGGCCCGGTGCCCGCCCGCCGCCTGCCCGCCGACCCCCTGAACGCCCGCTCCCTGAACGCCAGTGACGGCACCTCCCTGCCCCGTCCCGATACTGAGTCTTTGGCCTATGCCACGTTGATTGCCTATCCTCGCTATTACGACCCCGTTAGCCGCCGCTCCTGCCCGCCGGAGGTGGTGGTTGAACGGCTGGCAACCGGCAATGTGCCAAAGCCGGGGCGGTTCAACCGGGTGGTCGCAAAGCTGCAGGGCCGCTTTGCAAGCCATGCCCGGTTGTGGCGGCGGTGATTTCGGGCGGGATCAGTAGATGTAGCGGATCTGTTCGGTCCAGTACCGCTCCATCCGTTTGAGGGATTGAGTGATATTCTCGATCCCCTCGGCCCCGATAACACCCCGGCTTTCCAGCCCTTCGGCGTGGCGTGCGAACAATTCGCCGATGATCCCGCGCACGCGCCGGCCCTTTTCGGTCAGCTTGACGCGGACCGAGCGGCGGTCAATCTCGGACCGCTGATGGTGCATGTAGCCCAGTTCGACCAGCTTTTTCAGGTTATAGCTGACGTTGGAACCCTGGTAATAGCCGCGGCTTTTCAACTCGCCCGCCGTCACCTCGTTCTCGCCGATATTGAACAGCAAAAGCGCCTGCACCGGATTGATCTCAAGGATGTTCAGCCGTTCGAATTCATCCTTGACCACGTCCAGAAGCAGCCGGTGCAGCCGTTCCACCAAAGCCAGACTTTCCAGATAGCCCAGCATGAACGCCTTTTTCGACCCATACAGAACGGGTGTTTGCAATGTCATGTCATGTTCTCCGCCAACCATGTTACGGGGGCAGAATCAGCACAAAACGCAAACATTCCGTAAACTGATGATGATTTATCGCCGAAGTTTAGCTATTCGGTTCCGGCGCAAGCCGGGTGCGGGCGTGTTGGCCGATGATGGCAATCAATACGGCCAACCCATCGGGCGCCGGATTTTGCCCCAGAACCCACGGCAGAAGATCCTGATCATTCTCGTCCAAGAGCTTGTCGTAAATATCAATTTCGCCCGCCGACAGGCCATCGAGACGCGCATCGGCAAAGGGTCCAAGGATAAGGTCCATCTCTTTGGTCCCGCGTCGCCACGACCGCATCCGCAGCCGCTTCAGGCGGTGTTCAGGCAACTCGGTCATTCCGAAAACTCCGCCCGCAACCGCTCTTCCAGCCGCCCGGTCTGGCGCGCAAGTTCCAGCATCTGCGCGCGGACCCGCGACAATTCCGCCAGAATTTCGCGCGCACCACCCGATACGGCCGCCTCTCCCGGTGGCGCGTCCAGCCCGTCGCCCTGCCCTGTCAGAAGCCAGCGGAGCGAGACGCTCAGCATCCCCGCCATCATCTGCAACCGGTTCGCACGCGGTTCGGAACGGTCTTCCTCCCAGCCCTGAATCGTTATGAGTTTCACCCCCAGCCGCCGCGCGAGATCGGGCTGGCTCAGCCCCGCCGCCTCACGCGCCCAAGCCATGCGGTCGCCGAATGTCGCCACCTTGTCGCTGAACCAGTCTGCCTCCGCTGTCTGTGACATCGGTGCCTCCTTCATATTCGCTTGAATGGGTTACGCGTGCACCCTAAGACAAGTGGCCGCAAACATCAAACCGGTCCTGATCGGAGCATCCCATGGCCTTTCTGTCTGATACCCTTTCGCGCGTGAAACCGTCGCCCACCATCGCCGTCACCACCAAAGCGGCCGAGTTGAAGGCGGCGGGCAAGGATGTGATCGGGCTGGGGGCAGGCGAGCCTGATTTTGACACGCCGCAAAACATCAAGGACGCCGCCAAACGCGCGATTGATGCGGGCAAGACCAAATATACCGCCGTGGATGGCATACCGGAACTGAAACAGGCGATCTGCGCCAAATTCCTGCGCGAAAACGGGCTGACCTATGCGCCGAACCAGATCACCGTCGGCACCGGCGGCAAGCAGATCCTGTACAACGCGCTGATGGCAACCTGCAATCCGGGGGATGAGGTGATCATTCCCGCCCCCTATTGGGTCAGCTATCCCGACATGGTTCTGCTGGCGGGCGGCACGCCGGTTTCGGTGCCCTGCGGGATTGAAAGCCATTTCAAACTGACGCCGGCGCAGCTTGAAGCGGCAATCACGCCGAAAACCAAGTGGTTCATCTTCAACTCGCCGTCCAACCCGACCGGGGCGGGCTATACGCGGGCCGAGTTGAAGGCGCTGACCGATGTGCTGATGCGCCACCCCCATGTCTGGGTGATGTCCGATGACATGTAAGAACATCTGGTCTTTGACGATTTCGAATTCACCTCGCCGGCACAGGTGGAACCGGGTCTTTACGACCGCACGCTGACCTGCAATGGCGTGTCCAAAGCCTATGCGATGACCGGTTGGCGCATCGGCTATGCGGCGGGTCCGGTCGCGCTGATCAAGGCGATGGGCACGATCCAGTCGCAATCGACCTCGAACCCCAGTTCGGTGTCGCAATATGCGGCGTTGGAAGGGCTGACCGGCCCGCAAGAGTTTCTGGTGGCCAACCGCGCCTTGTTCCAGCGGCGGCGCGATCTGGTGGTCGGGATGCTGAATGCAGCCAAAGGGATCACCTGCCCCAAGCCCGAAGGCGCGTTCTATGTCTATCCCGATATTGCGGGCTGCATCGGCAAGACCTCGGCCGGGGGCGCGAAAATCACCGATGACGAGGCGTTTGCGACTGCGCTTCTGGAGGAAACCGGGGTTGCGGTGGTGTTTGGTGCGGCCTTCGGGCTTTCGCCGAACTTTCGCGTCAGCTACGCTACGTCGGATGCGGCCCTGACCGAGGCTTGCACCCGGATTCAGACCTTCTGCGCCGGCTTGACGTAAAGGGGTTACATGTCTGGCGATCTGCCCGAGTATTACTTTCGCATCCGTGACAACGGCGCTGCGGTCTTTCGGATCGACACCGAAAACCGCCAGCGCCGGATCGACATGGCCGAGATTGCGATGGTCAACGTCAGGAACGGCAACATCAAGCCGCATGGTGACACCGTTCTGACGCCCGCCGACATGGCCGTGATCGAGGATTGGCTGGCCAAACGGCAAGCAACCCTCGCCAGCCGCGACATCGACGATATCCACCGCGCCATCGACCACATGAACCTGACGGCCCACTGGGCACAAAGCCGCGCAACCGACGCGCAACTGGAGGAGGTGACGGACCCTCTGCTGCTGGCCATGCACGACCTGCGATCGGTGCTGGTGCGCAAAAAGGCGGAACGGCTGGTGAAACCGGGCGAAACGGCGGCCGAGGACTGAGAGGCGCGCGCTGAGCATTCTTTGCCTTGTCACGACGCAGGATCGTTGGTCAAGGGCGCGAAATACAAACCGAGCCCGATGATCCGCCGTCCGGTAAACCTGCCTTGCGCGGCCCTACCCCCGCGCGGCCCTGCTCCAGAACCGCCACATCAGCAGCACCGCCGCCACCGTAAGCCCGATCACCAGCCCAAGCCACAGCCCGACACCGCCCAGCCCCAGCGGGAAAGCCAGAATATACCCCGCAGGAATTCCCACGCACCAATAGCTGAACGCGGCCATCCACATCGGCACGCGGGTGTCCTGCACGCCGCGCAATAGGCCAAGCGCCATCACCTGTGCGGCGTCGGTCAACTGGAACAGTGCCGCCAGGGCCATCAGAACCGTGCCATATGCAATGATCGCCGCACTTTCCGGCTTGGTCGTATCGACAAAGACCGAGATGATCTGCGCGGGGAATACAAGGAACGCCACGATCACGCACAAGGCCACCGCGATTGACAATCCGATTGCCACAAACGCCCCGGCCC
>JBGSRQ010000143.1:0-2075 GCA_041737515.1 Rhodobacterales bacterium
CATGAACGTAAGGCACACCAGCACAACGTGTCTGCCTGCGCATGGTACTGATGCAGCTACACGCGTGATGCGGCCTTCGGATGAAGCTGAACTGAGCGGGATGATCCGCGATGCCGCAGGGCCGTTTCGCATTCAGGGCGGCGGCACGCGCGGCATCGCCGAAGTGCGGGCGGCGATGGTGCTGGAGACGGGCGGTCTGTCGGGCATCTCGCTTTACGATCCGGGGGCGTTGACGATTGTGGCCGGGGCGGGAACGCCCTTGGCCGAGGTTGAGGCCGCCCTGGCAAAAGAGGGACAGCGTCTGCCCTTCGAGGTGCCGGATTTCCGGGCCCTTCTGGGGCGCACCGGGGTTTCGACACTGGGCGGTGTGGTGGCCACCAATGCCTCGGGTCCGCGTCGGATACAGGCGGGATCGTGTCGTGACAGTCTGATCGGGGTGCGGTTCGTCGATGGCGCGGGCAACATCGTCAAGAATGGCGGGCGGGTGATGAAGAATGTGACCGGCTATGATCTGGTCAAGCTGATGGCGGGCAGTCATGGCACCCTGGGGGTTCTGACGGAATGTGCCTTCAAGGTCCTGCCCGCACCTGAAGCGGCGGCCACGGTTGTCTTGCCGGGAGCAGACATCGGCGCGGCAGTCGATGCGATGGCCTGCGCGATGGGCACTCCGTTTGATCTGACCGGGGCGGCGTGGTCACCGGAAACGGGTGTGATGCTGCGGGTCGAAGGATTTGCGGCATCGGTTGGATACCGCAGTGCGGCTCTGGCCAAGGCTCTGGCCGGGTTTGGTGCCGTGCAGATCGTCACCGGGCCGGAAATGGCACCGCTTTGGGCCGGGGTGCGTGATGTGACACCGTTTGTGGGCAAGACCGGCGACGTGTGGCGATTGTCGGTCAAGCCGGGCGATGCCCCTGCGTTGGTTGCGCGGATGGGTGGGGTTGAGGTGCGGCTTGACTGGGCCGGGGGGTTGATCTGGGTTCTGGCGCCTGAAAGCACCGACCTGCGCGCGCGACTGGGTGCTTTTGGCGGTCATGCCACCCTGATACGGGCCAGCGCTGAAACGCGGTCGCATTTTCCTACCTTTCACCCTGAACCTGCGCCCCTGGCCTTGATTGCCGACGGTTTGCGCGCAACATTCGACCCTCGCGCCATCCTGAACCCCTCTGCCTTCATGAACGCCGGAGCGATGTGACCGATGCCGATCGTCATCCTTTTTGTTGCGGTGCCGCTGGTTGTCTATCTTTCGCTGGCGGCACTGCCGCGCGGCAAGCCCGCTGTTGTCGGGATTATCGCCGCAATCATCGCTGCGGGGTTTGCCTGGGTGACGGGCGAAGCGCAGGGAGATGCCAGTCTTTTGCGTGCTCTGACCCTGCTGGCCGTTTCCGCAATAGCGCTTGCAGCCATCATTCAGGGATTCCGGTCAGTGCTGGGCGAAGGGCGGCCGCGCTGGGTCTATCCGGCGCTGGTTCTTGCGGGCGTTCTGGCGCTGGCGGTGCCACTCTTGAACCTGTTGGGGATGTAGGATGCAGACGAGTTTCACCCCCGAACAATTGCGCGACCCCGGCACGGCGCGGGCCAACGAAGTGCTGCGCACCTGCGTGCATTGCGGCTTTTGCACTGCGACCTGCCCCACCTATCAGGTTCTGGGCGATGAGTTGGACAGCCCGCGCGGGCGCATCTATCTGATCAAGGACATGCTGGAGAACAACCGCCCGGCGGACGAAAAGACGGTCAAGCACATTGACCGCTGCCTGTCCTGTCTGGCTTGCATGACGACCTGCCCCTCGGGCGTGCACTACATGCATCTGGTGGATCATGCCCGCGACTACATCGAGCAGACCTACAAACGCCCCTTCACCGACCGGGCGCTGCGCTGGGTTCTGGCGCAGGTGATCCCCTATCCGATGCGGTTCCGGCTGGCGTTGCTGGGGGCAAAGATCGGCAAGCCCTTTGCGCGGTTGGTGCCCGATGCCCGGCTGCGCGCGATGCTGGCGATGGCACCAAGGGTGATCCCACCGGTCAGCCGCAATGATGATCCGCAAAGCTTTGCCGCTGCGGCCCCGCGCCGGATGCGG
>JBGSRQ010000153.1:0-2766 GCA_041737515.1 Rhodobacterales bacterium
GCCCCCCGGACCCCGACGTTACTGGCCGACCGACACGGCGCCGTCGGCTATGGCCGCCGAAAGCTCTGCCGGATCAACACCGCCGTCAGCGTTCGCGTCGATTGTGGTGAAGGTTTCTTCGGTCAATGCGGGATAGGCCACCTGAAGCTCGCCCAGTGACCAAGTGCCGTTGCCGTCGGTATCTTCGATCTGCGGCGCATCCTGTGCCATCGCCTGCGCGCCCAGAACGCCGGCCGTTGCAGCGGCAATAAGGAAAGTGCGGGTCATTGTGATCTCCTTGATCATGTGAACCGAAGCGGGCCGGTTGGCGCCGCCTCGACAACCGACCTAAGGCGACCAGGAACAGTGTTCCAGAGGCGCAGCACTTGACGTGCAAAATCCGCCAAAAACCTGCCAGAAGCATCAAAACCGAAAACATTTTCCCGCCGAGCGGTTGACGCTGCCGCTTTTTCCGCCGAAAGAATGGCGCGCATTGGGCGGGTTTGATCTGCCCGAACGGGTGAAGCCGAATCGGCGGAAACACGTCAAAGCTGTTTCCCTGCCCTGAACGATCCGCAGGAATACCCCGGACTTGTCGCGCCAGCGCCCCGATCCTGCCCGAATTCGGGATCAATAACGCCCCATCTGCCCACACATGGTGGCAAGGGGAATACAATGGACCGACTGACGGAAATGGAAGCTTTTGCTATGGTCGTAGACCAGGGCGGCTTCACCGACGCTGCCAAGAAGATGGGCATCTCCAAATCGGCGGTATCAAAGCATGTGTCCGCCCTTGAGGCCCGTCTTGGTGCGCGTCTGTTGAACCGCACCACGCGCCGGGTATCCCCCACCGACATCGGGCTTGCCTATTACGATCGCGCCCGTCGCGTGCTGAATGACGCGGGCGAGGCTGATGCGCTGGTCACTTCCATGCAGTCGGCCCCTTCGGGACTGTTGCGCATTTCGGTTGCGACCGACTTTGGCGTGAACCTTTTGTCACCCATTCTGGGGGATTTCCTGCTGGAGTACCCCGATATCACCGTCAGCATGGTGTTGAACAACCGCTATGTCGAACTGATCTCGGAAGGGTTCGATATGGCGATCCGGGTCGGCGATCTGGAGGACAGCAGTCTGCGTGCCCGCAAGCTGACCGAAACCACCAAGCGCATGATCGGCGCGCCGCGCTATTTCCAGAAATACGGTCGCCCGATGAAGATCGACGATCTGAACGATCACTAGCTGCTGCATTATTCCAATCAGGCCAATGGCAACGTCTGGAAGGTTACCGCACCTTCTGGCGAAAAGCGTCAGGTCCGTTCTGTCGGCTGGCTGACGGTCAATGACGGGCAATCGCTGCTGAACGCCGCCGTGTCAGGGCTTGGTATCGCCTATCTGCCCAGCTTTCTTTATGCCGAGGCGATGAAGCAGGGTCAGGTCGAAGAAGCCATTCCGGGCCTGCCGCTTGAAACGCTTGGCATCTATGCGGTTTACCCGCCGGGACGCTTTACCCAGCCAAAGGTGCGTGCCTTTATCGACTTTCTGGCGCGGCGCTATTCCGACAAGGGTCCGGACATCTGGTGATCACTCGGTCGCGTTCAGCATGACCTCGACCCTGCGGTTCCGGTTGCGGCCCGCGTCAGTGAGGTTGCTGTCGCGCGGTGAAAGATAGCCGACCCCATCCGCCGTCATCTGCGCTGCCGCAACGCCATACTTGTCGATCAATCGCTGCCGCACGGATGCAGCGCGCTTGCGCGACAGGGCGATGTTGCCATCCAGTCCGCCCGACGCATCGGAATGACCGACAAGGGCAATGGACCGCGTGGGGTTGGCCTTCAAATAGGCCGCAAGCGCCGCGAGCGACGGATAATCCGCATCTTGCAGCGACCCCGATCCGGTGCTGAACACCAGATCGTCCAGCGCCATGCTGCCGCCCGTTTCAAGCCGCTTTCCGATATCGGAAATCACCGATGCGCTGATCGGGCCCGGTGCCACGTCCGGTGTCGGATCTGTCAGGACCGCCACCGGATCGTCTGTCGCCGGATCGGTGACAGGTGCAGGTGTCAATTCGGTTGCATCGGGTTGCGCCGCCCCGATCCGCGTCAACTGCACAAATCCCGAGGCAACCGACCGGCTGACCAGCAGGCTCAGATATTCCGGGCCGGCGGCGGTATCTTTCCGGGCCGCCAGATAGCGGAAATCACCAAGGTCGATGTGCATGTCGGGTTCGGGCAGAACCTCGGTGCCATAACGGAAGTCAAAGCCACCGCAAGCCTCGGTCTCACATTCGAACAGCGGGCTCCATCCATCCTGCGCGATCTGCGCGCGCAAGGGCTGCATCAGCGCAAGCGTCGAGATGCCTGGCACATTGATCCGCCACGCCGTCTGCTCCAGCGCACCTTCTATCAGTTGGGTGGGAAAGGCCGCTTCCGTCCATGGCCCGACCGGCAGGCGATAACTGGCCAGCGCCTCTGAACGGGCCGAGGTTTGCGTCGCCGCACCCGGAAAGGACAGCGTCACGGCTTGCGCTTCGGCGCAACCAAAGGCCATCACGGCGGCGAAAACGGTGGTCGTGCGGATCAACGGCATGGGTTCTTTCGTCTACAGCACGCGGTAATGATACTGTCCCACAGCTTGCATCCCGAGGGAAGCATAGAGCGCACGGGCAGGCAGATTGGCGGCGGTGACCGCCAGGGCAAGTGTATCCGCCCCACCCTCTTGCGCGAAAGCCGCCGCACGATGCACGATGTTGCGGGCAACGCCAAGCCGGCGAAAGGCGGGCACCACCTC
>JBGSRQ010000158.1:0-2999 GCA_041737515.1 Rhodobacterales bacterium
CCCCCCCGCCTTGCCTCGGCCCCCGGCGTGGATCTGCGCCTTGACGATCCAGCGCGCGCCGCCCAGTTCACGGGCGCGGTAGGCGGCCTGTTCGGGGCTGTAGGCCAGCGCGCCCTGAGGCACGCCGACGCCAAAGCGACCAAGAATTTCCTTGGCCTGATATTCGTGAATGTCCATGCGGTCCTCCCAAAACCTTGTGCCAAAACCCTGTGATTGCAGGCTTATTCGGCGGCCATTGCCATCGGCAACGACGATGTGCGCCAGTATTCGCCCGCCGCAGCAATACCCGCACCGGCTGGCACCATCAGACCCACATCGCGCATCGCCATTTCGGCGCCGCCCAAGGCCTGCATCAGCATCAATTCGTTCAGATCACCCAGATGGCCGATGCGGAACACCTTGCCCGCCACCACAGAAAGCCCCGCGCCAAGGCTGAGGCCATAGCGGCTGTAGGCCCGCGCGATGACCTGACGCGCGTCATGGCCTTCGGGAACGACAATTGCGGTCACGGTGTCGGAGTGCCACTTCGGCTCTTTCGCGCAGGTGGTCAGGCCCCAGGCTGAAACCGCGCGGCGCACGCCTTCGGCAAGGTGATGGTGGCGCGCAAAGATATTCTCCAGGCCTTCGTCCAGCATCAGATCAAGGCTGGCGCGCAGCCCGCGCAACAGGTTCATCGGCGGCGTGTAAGGGAAATAGCCGGTGGCGTTGGTGGCCACCATATCCTGAAACTCGAAATAGCAGCGGCGCATACCTGCGGTCTTGCCCGCCGCCAGCGCCTTGGGGCTGGCCGCCATGATCGCAAGACCGGCGGGCAGCATGAAGCCCTTCTGGCTGCCGGAAACAGCCACATCGACGCCCCATTCATCCATCCGGAAATCGACCGACCCGATGGAGCTGACCCCGTCGACAAACAGCAGTGCGGGATGCCTGGCGTCGTCCATCGCGCGGCGAACCGCCCCGATGTACGACTGCACGCCGGTCGCGGTTTCGTTCTGCGTGGTCAGCACGGCCTTGATGCGGTGCGACGTGTCGGCCGCCAGACGTTCGGCAAAAATCTCGACCGGAACGCCGGTGCCCCAAGCGCAATCAATCACTTCGACATTCAGCCCCATGCGCTGGCACAGATCAATCCACAGGTGGCTGAACTGACCAAAGCGCGAGGCAAGGACGGTATCGCCCTCATTCAGCGTGTTGGTGATCGCGGCCTCCCATCCGCCCGTGCCCGAGGCGGGAAACAGGAACGGCGTGCCGATCTGCGTCTTGAACACCTTTTTCAGGTCGGCAAACAGCGGCAGCGTGAACTTTGGCAGATCGGGGGCGCGGTGATCTTCCATCGGCAGGTCAATCGCGCGGCGCACCACGTCCGGTATATTGGTTGGCCCCGGTACGAAAAGACCCTTGGTTCCCGGCATCTGCATTCCCTCCCGAATGGCTGCGCACTATTGTTGCGTCACCTAATCGTTAATCAAGGCACGTCACAACCTGCGCTTATCCTGCTTTTGGGTATCTATTCGGGTAGTAATTTTACTACCCAAAGCGGTTGGTCTGCCGTATAATACCGCAAGTGCCTGCCCCCGATGGGTAGGTTGTTCAGGAAAGTCGATCTTTTGCAACCGCTTGGCAAACCCGTGCCCCTGACCCTTGCCGACAGCAATCCGCTGGTCCTTTCGGCGATGTCTGAAATCTTTGACCGCGATCCGCGCTTCTCGCTTGTGGCCACGACCTCGACCGCCGAGGGCTTTCTTGGCGCGGTGATGCGCGTGCCGGTGACGGTGGGGGTGATTGACTGGTCGCTGCCCGCCCTGGGTGGCCAGAAACTGATCGAGGTGTTGCGCGACACGCCCCAGGCGCCCCGTCTGGTGGTCTATGGTGATGACACGGGCGAGCTGCCCCGCAGGGCGATGCTGGCGGGGGCCGCAGGTTTCGTGCGCCGCAGTGCTGCGGTCGAGGTGCTGCTTGCCACCTGCCTTTCAGTTGCCGCGGGGCAGATGATCTTTCCGTTTCTTGACGTGCGCGATCTGCAATCGGACCCGATCCATCAACTGACACGGCGCGAGCGCGCGCTGCTGGATGCGCTGGCCACGGGACTGACCAACAAGGAACTGGCGCGCGATCTCGGGATTTCGACCAACACGGTCAAATTCCATCTCTCCAACCTTTTTGAAAAGCTGGGCGTGACCAGCCGGGCGCAGGCGATTGCCTTTTACTATGCGCAGCGGCAATCGGCCGCCGCAAATCCACCGCGCAACAATATTGCTTGACACTTTGCCCCCGCATCGCGCGCTAATGCGCGCAATCTGAACTTTTGGAAAAGGCCGCCACATGAGCTTTCACATGATCGAACCCGCCCCCGCACGGCTGAACCGCAGCGAATTGGCGGTGCCCGGTTCTGCCCCGCAGATGTTTGAAAAGGCCGCGAAATCCGACGCCGACGTGATCTTTCTGGATCTGGAGGACGCCGTGGCCCCCGACGACAAGGCGCAGGCGCGCAAAAACATCATCAAGGCGCTGAATGAACTCGACTGGGGCAAGAAAACCATGTCGGTCCGAATCAACGGGCTGGATACGCATTACATGTACCGCGATGTGGTTGACGTGGTGGAACAGGCCGGTGAGCGGCTGGATCTGATCATGATCCCCAAGGTCGGCACGGCGGCAGATGTCTATGCCGTGGACATGATGGTGACGCAGATCGAGACAGCGAAGAACTACAAAAAGAGGATCGGGTTCGAGCATATCATCGAAACGGCCTTGGGAATGCAGAACATCCACGCCATTGCGGCCGCGTCAAAGCGCAACGAAAGCCTGCATTTCGGGGTTGCGGATTACTCCGCATCCACACGCGCGCGCACAACCAACATCGGTGGCGTGAACCGCGATTACGCGGTTCTGACCGACCCCCTGGACGATGGCAGCCGCGCCGTGCACTGGGGCGACATGTGGCACTATGCCGTGGCGCGGATGGTGGTTGCGGCACGCGCAAACGGCTTGCGGCCGGT
>JBGSRQ010000183.1:0-4593 GCA_041737515.1 Rhodobacterales bacterium
GATGGCACACTGGCCGGTGCTCTTGCTCCGCGGTATGCACGGGTTGCGTTGGGCAACGGTGATCGTGTTGGCGCAGGCATCTATCCGCCGACCTACCGTGAGGCGGGCGTCGGGCGAGGATCGGGCGTTACCGCGCAATCCACGGTCGAGTATGCGGCGGCCCCGATCACGATCCCCAAAGGGTACAAGCTGGCCTGGACCGATGACCGCCTGAACCCCAGGCGCGCCCGTGGCACGGCCGCCGGGCAGGCACAGCAGGATCAGGTCTGGACCCGGACCGTACCGGCGCAACTGGTCGGACAACCGGTGGTCAAGAAGGGAATTTTCGGCCAGCGTGTGACGGTGGCTGCAAAATCCGAGCCTGCGCGCGCGCGCGGTTCGGCACCAACCGACGTGTCGGTATCAACCAAATCGTCAGCGACAGCGCCTTTGCAGGTGGCCCCTGCCCGCGCCACGGCGGCCGTACGGGGAACCGACACCTACTACGTTCAGATCGGCACCTTTGGCGTTCCTGCAAACGCCGAAGGCGTGCGGGCACGGCTGCGCGGTGCGGGCTTGCCGGTTGGAACGTCGAACATCTCGCAAGGCGGCAAGGCACTGGAAATCGTGCTGGCCGGGCCGTTTGGCGATGCGGGACAAGCGCATGCGGCGCTCTCCGCAGCGCGCGCCTCGGGGTTCGGGGATGCGTTCATTCGGTAATGGATTTCGAAACAGGTGCTGCGGGGAACACGCGGCGCCTTGTGGATAACGGGCGCCGATAAAAGACCTCGGGCAGAACGAACCTTGCGCCCCTTCGCACCTGCGAGGGGGCGTTTTTATTGGGCCGCTATTCGGCGCAGATCGCCTGCAGCGTGATCCAGTCACCATCGGCAAGGATCGGTTTTTGCAGCACTGCACCATCTGCATCTGCCGTCGTCATTTGCGGGGCAGGGGCCTGCGTGGAGTCGAGCGTGCTGGTATAGGGTGCAACCGGAATGTCGGCGGCCAGAAACCGTTCAAGCAGCACGTCGTCGGGCACCCGAACCGGCGCTTGACGCATCAAAACCTCACCATAGCCCGCGACGGATTCTGCATCCAGTGAGCCGCGTGTCAAAAGCCCGAACGTCGCCCACAGGCCCGAATGTTGCAGCAACGGAATCAACGGGTCTTGCACCGACCCCGTTGCGGCAGCAGCAAGGGCGGCGCCGGCGGCGGTTTCGGGGCCCTCGGGTATTTCGACCAGCGCACGGTTCAGAACGATGATCTGACCAGGCAGCAGAATTGATGGCTGCGTCGCATCGCTGACCACAAACAACTGTGGCGTCGGCGTGCCGAACACCCGGGTTGCCAGCTTGTCCAGTGCCGCCTGACCGCCGCTATTGTGGCAGGTTTGACCGGTGACGCGCGTCAGATCGGCCAACGCCATGCGCCCGATGGCCACGCGCGTTGACTGCGGCGCGATCTGCGCAGATTGCTTTACCATCGCACCTGGCAGCCACAACACCGCCATGCCGACCAGCGTCGCCGTGCCTGCCGCAACAATCGCTTCACGCAGACGGCCCTGGCGCGGGCGGCGGGCAATCAACGTGGTGCGCACCTTGTCCAGTGCGGCGATCATGTCGGTGTCCTGCAATTCAAGCGATTCCGGCGCATCGGCACCCGGCGCGTAAAGTGCCGGCAAAACGCCGGGGTTCAGCCTGTCGATCGCAGGCAGCGACCAATGCGCAAGCGCCAGACCACTGCGCGGATCGGTCAGGGTCAGCGAGGCCTCGCCAAAGCTGACCACCACATCGCGTCGCTGCGCCTCGGGCATGTCGCGCCACAGGCCGGAGCATTCAAGTTTCTGATACTGGTGAAGTGCCGTCATGCGCGGTTTTGTCCGACCGTCTGGTGCCAATTGACGCAACGATAGCCGATGTGCCTTGCGCAAACAATCATTTGCACAAATCGCACATCACCCCAGCGCTGCTGCCGTCTTGCGCAACTCGAACTTCTGGATCTTGCCGGTTGCGGTCTTTGGCAATTCGCCGAAAACCACCTGTTTCGGCGTCTTGAATCCCGCCAGACGCGCGCGCACGAACGCGATCAGTTCGGCCTCGGTCGCCGTCGCATCCGGTTTCAATTCGACAAAGGCGCAGGGCACCTCGCCCCATTTTTCATCGGGCTTGGCTACCACGGCACACAGGCTGACGGCAGGATGGTGCATCAAAGCCCCCTCCACCTCGACCGAGGAGACATTCTCGCCGCCCGAAATGATGATGTCCTTGGCGCGGTCGGTGATCTTGATGTAGCCGTCGGGGTGTTGAATCGCGATGTCACCTGATCGGAACCAGCCGCCCGCAAAGGCCTCGGCGGTGGCTTTCGGGTTCTTGTAATAGCCCTTCATCACCGTATTGCCCCGGATCATGATCTCGCCCAAAGCCTCGCCGTTGCGGGCGACGGGGGCCATGGTGTCGTCCAGAACGGTGACCTCGATGCTCATGGGTTGGGCAACGCCGGTGCGGGCCTTGATCGTGGCGCGGTCATCCTGAGGCAGGGTGTTCCAATCGGAATTCCACAGACATTCGGTGATGTGACCATACGTTTCGGTCAGCCCGTAGACCTGCATCACTTCAAACCCCAAAGGCTCGATCGCGGCAAGCGTCGCGGCGGCGGGGGGGGCGCCTGCGGTAAAGACCCTGACGGTGTGATCAAAGCTGCGGCGATCCTGGGTGCGTGCATTGACCAGCATGTTCAGAACAATCGGCGCGCCGCCCAGATGGGTCACACCTTCCTCCGCAATCGCGTCGTAAATCGCCTTGGCGGATACATCGCGGCAGCACACCAGCATGCCCCCCAAAAGCGGCATCATCCATGTGTGACACCAGCCGTTGCAATGAAACAAGGGCACGATGGTCAGGTAGGTCGGATACAGCACCATCCCCCAACTGACCGGCGTGCCCATCGTGTTCAGGAACGCGCCCCGGTGATGCACGACCACCCCCTTGGGCCGCCCCGTGGTGCCCGAGGTATAGTTGAGTGCGATGCTTTCCCATTCATCCTGCGGCATCTGCCACACGAACGCCGGATCACCCGAGGCAAGCAGCGCCTCATACGTCATGTGGCGACCCGAGGGCGCAAAGCCCGCCTCGCTGTCCACCACCTCGATGATCCGCGCGCCCGATCCCACCGCCGCCGCTTCGGCAAGGGGCAACAGCGCGGTATCGCACAGCAGCACGCGCGCCCCGGCATGATCCAGAATATAGGCGACGGTATCGACATCAAGCCGGGTGTTGATCGTGTTGATTACGGCCCCGCAGGCGGGCACACCAAAATGCGCCTCGGCATGGGCGGGGATGTTGGGCAGAAGCGTCGCCACCACATCGCCGGGTTGCACACCCAAACCTGCCAGGCCCGAGGCCAACCGGCTGACGCGCGCATGGTATTGCGCGTAGGTGCGGCGGGTGGAGCCATAGACAACAGCGGTGCGGTTTGCAAAAACCCCGGCCGCGCGGGCCAGATGCGTCAGCGGCGTCAGCGCCACATGATTGGCGGCACATTTGTCCAGCCCCGTCTCGTCTGCCAGCCAGCCCATCGTTCTCCCCCCGATAATCTGCCGGATCTGTCGTATTCCGGCATGCAGTGTGAACCGCGCTGCGGTTTTTGGAAAGGGTCGTCGAATGGATTTCCAAATGCAGACCCGTCGCAATCAAACCCTGACCGCCGCCGTTTTCATCTTCGGCTATGCCGCGATTATCGGCTTTATCGACAATTTTGTTCGGCTGATCGCACAGGAGGGCGGGCTGTGGCAATTTCATGCCGTCCGCAGTGTGATGGCCCTGATACTGATGGGGCTGTGCGTGGTGCCGTTCGGATTGCACCTGAGACCCCGGAGGTTCCGGGCCGTCGCGGGGCGGTCGCTGATACACGGCACGGCGATGCTGATCTATTTTGTCAGCCTGTCCTTTCTGCCGGTAGGGCAGGTGGTGGCGGGGCTGTTCACCGCACCTCTGTTCGTTCTGGTCTATCAACGGGTTCTGTTTGGCGAAACCATCGGGATATTTCGCATTCTTGCCGCCGGACTGGGCTTTGTCGGTGTGCTTCTGGTTCTGGGCCCGGCAGTGTTTGCAGGCCAATCCCTTGCCGCCCTGCTGCCGGTCGGGGCGGGGGCGCTTTATGCGGCAAGCAACATCGCAACCCGACGTCTGTGCGACGGCGAAAGCGCGGAAACGCTGGTTGCAGGGTTCTTTGCGATCATGGGGGTCATGGGTGTCGCAGGATTGGGTCTGCTTGCGCTTTGGCCGCTTGTGGCGCCTGACGGGGCTGCGGGCTTTGTGCAGCGCGGCTGGGTCTGGCCGCCGGCCAGTTTCTACGCCTTGACCTTTGTGCAGGCAGTAGGGTCCATCGTCGGAGTGATGCTGATGATCCGCGCCTATCAGATCGCCGATGCCGGGCGGGTGTCGGTTTTTGAATACCTGATTTTGCCCGCTGCAAGCCTGTGGGGATGGGTTCTGTGGAACGATCAGCCCGACGTGCAAAGCCTGATCGGCATGGTGATGATTGCCGGCGCGGGCGCAATGATCGCCCTGCACGTCGGCGCGGCACCCCGGCGTGCCGCGTGAGGCCGGTTCAGCG
>JBGSRQ010000184.1:0-2529 GCA_041737515.1 Rhodobacterales bacterium
CTGCACGCCTTCGCCGCCAGCCTTGTGTCTGCGGCGGTAAGGTTCATCCCCCTGGGCCAGACGGAAGGGCAGGGCGTTCTGGCCAACCTGCATTCCGATATTGATACGCTGGCGACCAGGGCTGAAACGGCCACACTGGACGACATCACCACCACCGCCTTTCGGGCCGATATGGCTGCGATGGCGCATGAAACTCTGGACGTGAGGATTTTCAAGACATGAGCACCCGGAACGGCCCCCTGCGCGTGGGCATAGGCGGCCCGGTGGGCGTGGGCAAGACGACGCTGACCGAACAGCTTTGCCGTGCCCTTGCGAGCCGCTGTTCCATGGCGGTGATCACGAATGACATCTACACGCGCGAGGATGCCGATTATCTGGTGCGCGCGCAGGTGTTGCCATCCGACCGCATCCGGGGCGTGGAAACCGGCGGCTGCCCGCATACCGCCATCCGCGAGGATGCCTCGATCAACCTTGCCGCCGTGGCGGAGTTGCGCGCGGCGTTCCCCGATCTGGACCTGATCCTGATCGAAAGCGGCGGCGACAATCTGGCCGCAACCTTCAGCCCCGAACTGGCCGATCTTGCGATTTATATCATCGACACGGCGGCGGGCCAGGACATCCCCCGCAAGCGCGGTCCGGGGGTGGCGCGATCTGACCTGCTGGTGGTGAACAAGACCGATCTCGCACCCCATGTGGGGGTGGACCTGAAGCTGCTGGAATCCGACACCCGCTTTGCGCGCGGCGCCCGGCCTTATGTTATGGCAAGACTGCGGGCTGGCGAAGGGGTGGCCGAGGTCGTGGCGTTTCTGGAACGGGAAGGGGGACTGGGATTGCTTTGCCCGGAACCGGCGACGTTTCTGCCGGGGGGGTAAATCGCGGAGAGACTGTTGATCGCGCGTTTGTTCCAAATATCTGGCTTATACTGAAAAACGACAATGAGATGAACAGGGTCGGGTTTATGTTCTGGCTGGCAGAAAGAGGAGAAGCGTATGAGCCCCGCCCCGCCTTGCCCGAACTGACCTCAAGATGGCGCCCCACGCCTCGCCCTCCCGGCGCCTCGGTCTCGCCGCATGTTTGTGGCCGCGAAAGTGCCTCCACGACCAACATGACATCTCAAAAACAACTCGCTGTTTTGTCCAAACGCCTCGACTTTCATCCGTGAACCCACCCGCTTGATGGTTCGCGAAGACAAAGGGCAACGGCGCCAATTCAATGGTAAGCGCTGTGACGGAAACACCGAGAAACCGGATCAGTCCTTGTTCCACAGTCTGCAGGGTCGATTCCATCGGCTCCGCCAAGATCGCGACCGAGCCTGCAAACAGGGTCACGACGACGACGAGACTGTTCCTGTCAGCACAACGAACACCAGTGTCGCAAGCATGCAGAGCCCGCCCAACAGTATTGCCACAATGGTTTGACCGGTTGCCTTCATGCGCGTCGTGTTGCGATGGACCATGAACCCGCGCATGAGCGCCATGAAGTACCAGACGAGACCTGCGACAAATATCGCAAGGCCCAGAGGGGCGGCCCAGGTGGTCTTAACGTGGCCGATCAGGAGTGCCAGATCCAAAGCCAGCACGAATGGCACGGTCACATAGCATTGGGCATAGAACATGGGGCGCAGGGTTCTGCGGGTCAGCGGCCTTCCGGCGAGTCTGACGTGCTGGATCCCCACCAGGAGGGGAAACAAGCTGAAAGCAAACGCGCGCAGGGCCAGCAGATTGCGCTGGTCTGCAAGCACCCCTTCGAACACGACGTCAGTCTGGAAGACTCGGGTTTGCAACATGTGAGCAAGCAACAGCGCCAGGAACAGAAAGATCGGCGGACTGAGCAGATCGCCGAACTGCTCCTCCGGCGACTGTCGCAATTCGTCTTCTGCATAGGTCATCATGTCCAGGGGCCGGGTGATGCAGCGCCACAGCGTCAACGGAAAGAACACCAGCCAGGACACCACCTCGTACAAAAGCAGTTCGGCGGACGTGAGAAGCTTCATGAAGTCCATCGCAGTTCCCTTCCAGCCTTTCCCACCTTTGTCCAAAACTGACAGCAAGACCAAAAAGTCTCAATCGAAAGATGGCCGCCGCTGCGGATGCGCAGGTCGCCATGCCGGGTGGCCGCGCAAAAAGCGATTGCCATCACCTGGATCGCCGGAAGTGCGATGCAATCCGTCCTTACCGATCCGCCCGATTGCGCTGGCATCCTACCCGACACGCCTACCGTGCATCTTGGCTATGCCCGTTATGCCGCGCTACTTGGTGAAGATGATCCGCTTGGCTACATGCCAGTTCGCAGAACGACCGTAGCCCCAAGGGCGACTTGATCCTTCGGGGGCCATTCGGGGAATTGGTATCGGTCGGGCTTGACGATGTGCCGCCGGAAGCGCCTGCGGGCTGTCTGCCCCTGTTCACCCTTGCGCCGGGCTATGTGCCCACATGGGCCGCGCCAGAGGGGCAGCAACGCCTTGCAGACAGGGCGCAGCACGTCGCTTGGCTGTCGGGTGCAGGCAGGCCCGATTTCCCCGCTGTAGCC
>JBGSRQ010000216.1:0-2727 GCA_041737515.1 Rhodobacterales bacterium
GCCCGCGCGTGCCGGTCAGTGCCGCCGCTCCGCCCAGCAGAACCGCCATAATCAGTGCCATGACCGACAATTCCAGCGTGGCGGGCAGCCGTCCCAACACCAGCCCCAGCACCGGCTGGCGGGTTGTGATCGAGGTTCCGAAATCACCTTGCAAAACCCCCGCCAGCCAGATGCCGAATTGCGTGATCAAGGGTTTGTCCAGCCCGTAAAGTGCTGAAAGCCGGGCGATATCGGCCTCGGTCGCACCCGGCGGCAGCATCATCGCAATCGGGTTTCCCGGCACCACACGAATGACGAAAAAAACGATCACCGCCACCCCCGCCAGCGTGATGGCGGTTGTCAGAAGTCGGATCGCGATAAGCCGAAGCAGCGCCATATTCTTCCTGCGGCGTCCCCTGCAAGGCGCGCCCGTTGGTATTGACCCCGGCCGGAGTGTGCCGTCCGGCCGGGAAAAGGGCGGTTCAGGCCCGCTTCATCAGATGCGGCAAAAGCGCGCCCGACGCATGCGGTGTCACAACCACACCCTGCGCATGCAGGATCGGTTGCACATACTGCAACAGCGGGATGACCAGCGCGTTTTCGGCAATGTATTTGTCAACCGCCTTCCAACCCGCAATCCGCTTGTCCTCATCCGGCTCGCCCCAAAGGGGACCGATCATGTCGATCAGATCGGACCCGTCCCAGACCGAATGGGGCGAGGGGCCGAACATCGCAAAGCCGGTCGACGTGGTGGGATCACCCACCGAATTGCCCCAGTTGTAAAAGGCGGCAGGCGCAAGCTGATCGGCGGCGCGCAACTCGTAGTGCTTGGCGATTTCGTAAACCTCGATCTCGGCCTCGATCCCGACTTTGCGCCACAGGCCGACAATGGCCTGTATCATCTCGTAATCCTTGGGCTTGAAGCCCTTTGTGGTCTGGATCTTGAACTTCACCGGGTTTTCGGGGCTAAAGCCACTGGCGGCCAGAAGCTCGGTCGCCATCGCAGGGTCGTAGGCGACGGTGATCGACGGATCATAGGCCGAATATTCCGGCGTCTCCAATGTGTCGATCTTGACCCCGTAACCCGACAGAAGCCGGTCGATGATCGCCTGCTTGTCGATCGCGTGGGCGGCGGCCTTGCGCACGTTGGGGTCGGACATCACTTCGATATCATTCAGGAAAATCATCCCGATATCGGAAATCGGCGCGGCAATGCCCGCCAGCGGCCCGGTTTTCAGCCGGTCGTATTCCTCATACGGCATTTCAAGCGTGACGTGGCTGTTGCCCGATTCCACCTCGGCCACACGCGCTGCCGCGTCGGGCACGAACTTGATTGTGACGGTTTCAAACTCGGGCTTGCCACCCCAGTAGTTGGCGTTCGCCTTCAGCCGCACAAAGGCATTACGCTCGAATTTGTCGACCATGTAGGGACCGGTCCCGATCGGAGCGGCTTCAAACCCTTCGGCGCCGACCTTTTCGTAATAGGCTTTGGGCAGCACATATCCGGTCAGGAAATACATCCATTTGAAGATCGTCGGCTCGAACCGCGCCACATCGGCAGTCACCGTGTTGCCGTCGGCCTTGATGTTGGCAAGGGTCGACCAGATGAACTGAATCGGGTTTCCCGTTTTTTCATCCGCGGCGCGGGTCAGGCTCCAGGCCACATCTTCAGCCGTGAAGGGGCTGCCGTCATGCCAGGTCACACCGTCGCGCACGGTCATCGACACTTTGGTCTTGTCATCGTTCCAGCCCCATTCGGTCAGCAGGCCGGGGGCGGGGGTCAGGTCGGGCTGTTGCAGGATGTATTGGTCAAAGACCGATTGGTAGAGGCCCTGAATGGTGGGGTTCACCGCGCTGGGACCCACGGTCGGATCCCACGACGGCAGGGTGACGTTATAGGCGATCACCAGTTCGTCAATCGCCTGCGCAAAGGCCGGCAGGGCAAAGGTGCCGGCGGTGATCGTGGCGGCAGACAACTTCAGAAGGCTTCGGCGGTTAAGGTTCATGATCGTTTTCCCTGTTGGTTGTTTTTGGTTTTCTGGTTCAGTGTCCGGCAAGTTTCTGGCCCAGCATATACCCCGGTCCCGCACCGGTGCCCGCGCCGGGCCAGACAGCAGCGCCGGTCAGGTGCAGGTTGGCCAGGGGAGTCGCACCGTCGGCAAAACCGCGCGACGGGCGAAACAGGAAATTCTGTGACAGATGGTGGCTGCCGCAGATCTGATCGCCGCCGACAAGGTTGGGATTGTCGGTTTCAAGCTCCATCGGGGTAACGATGCGCTGGCCCAGAATCTTTGCACGGGTTCCCGGTGCGTGTGCATCCAGAATCGCCAGCGCGCGATTGGCAAAGGGGGCCGCGGCCTGTGTCCAGTCGGTCGCGGTGATCTGACCCGATGCATCGCCCGCGATCGTGCCGGGAGCCATGCGGACCTGCACCCACAGCACATGCTTTCCATCAGGTGCGCGCGCGGGGTCAAAGACCGTTGGCTGACCCACAACCAGGATCGGCTCGTCGGGCAAAAGCCCGGCCTGTGCCTGCTGATAGGTGCGCGCCATCTGGTCAAGACTGGGTGCGATGTGGACGTAGGCATACTGCTGCAGGGCCGCCCCGGCGCGCCAGTAGGGCAATCCGTCCAGTGCAAGGTGGATCATCATGGTGCCCGGCGCGTGACGAAACCCGGTCATCGCGTTGTCGAAAGCGGGCGTCACGCCCCCGGTCAGCCGGGGCAGGGCGCGCGGGGCCACGCCCGC
>JBGSRQ010000286.1:0-5058 GCA_041737515.1 Rhodobacterales bacterium
GGCGGCACGGCTGGCTTCGGCATTCTGCCGCGGCTGCAACACCTGCGCCAGACCAAGACCCGGCCATCTGGTCGCCGCAACATCCGACCCGGACAAAGCCGCCAGCATGGCATCAGGCGCGGTTGGCGCATCCTGCGGCAGGGGCAGGCCATAGCCAAAACGCATCGCGGCAACGGTCGTCTGGTCGGTCATGGCGGGCCTGTCGATTGAGTTACCGCCAAGATAGGCGATGAGGGCGCAGTTTTCACCCCTTCAACACGTCAAACGGCAAAGGCCCGCCGTTCCGTCGCAAAACGTTCCGGGTGTTGCATCAATCTTTTGGAATGACGCGCAGCCGCAGATCGCGAAGCTGTTCGTTCAACGGCTCTGACGGCGCCCCCATCAGCATGTCTTCGGCGCGCTGGTTCATCGGGAACATGATGACTTCGCGGATGTTCGGCTCATCGGCAAGCAGCATCACGATACGGTCGATGCCCGCCGCACACCCACCATGCGGGGGGGCGCCATAGCGGAACGCCTTGACCATGCCGCCAAAGCGCTTTTCCACCTCGGAGGCCGGATAGCCCGCCAGTTCAAACGCCTTGAACATGATTTCGGGCTTGTGGTTGCGGATGCCGCCGCTGATCAGTTCGTATCCGTTGCAGGCCAGATCATATTGATACGCATAGACATTCAGCGGATCGCCCTGCAGCGCCTCAAGCCCGCCCTGCGGCATGGAGAAGGGGTTGTGGGAGAAATCAATCTTGCCCTCGTCGGTTTTCTCATACATCGGAAAATCGACGATCCAAGCGAAGCGGAAGCAGTTTTCTTCCGTCAGCTTCAATTCGCGCCCGATCTCGTTGCGCGCCCGGCCCGCCACCGCTTCAAAGGTTTCGGACTTGCCACCAAGGAAGAACGCGGCGTCGCCTTCGCCCAGGCCAAGCTGCACGCGAATGGCTTCGGTGCGTTCGGGGCCGATGTTCTTGGCAAGCGGACCCGCCGCTTCCATTCCCGAGCCGTCCTCGGCCTTGCGCCAGAAGATATACCCCATCCCCGGCAATCCCTGCGCCTGCGCAAAGGCGTTCATGCGGTCACAAAATTTGCGCGACCCACCCGTGGGCGCGGGGATGGCGCGGATTTCATTGCCCGGCTGTTCCAGCAGTTTGGCGAAAATCGCAAAGCCGGAGCCTGCGAAATGGCTGGACACATCCTGCATCCGGATCGGGTTGCGCAGGTCGGGCTTGTCGGAGCCATACCATTTCAGCGCGTCGCGATAGGCGATCAGCGGCCAGTCGGCGTAGACCTTCTTGCCCGGCGCAAACTCCTCGAAAATGCCCTGCACAACCGGTTGAACGGCCGCAAAAACATCTTCCTGCACGACAAAGCTCATCTCTATGTCCAACTGGTAAAAGTCGGTGGGCGAGCGGTCGGCGCGCGGGTCTTCATCGCGGAAGCAGGGCGCAATCTGGAAATAACGGTCAAAGCCACTGACCATGATCAACTGCTTGAACTGCTGCGGGGCCTGCGGCAAAGCATAGAATTTGCCCGGATGAAGGCGCGAGGGCACCAGAAAATCGCGCGCGCCTTCGGGGCTGGAGGCGGTGATGATCGGCGTCTGAAACTCATTGAAGCCCTGATCCCACATCCGGTTGCGGATGGATCGCACCACGTTGGACCGCAGCATCATGTTGGCGTGCAGCTTTTCGCGCCGCAGATCAAGGAAACGGTAGGTCAGCCGCGTCTCCTCGGGGTAATCGACATCACCGAACACCGGCATCGGCAATTCGTCCGCGGCACCCAGAACCGTCAGCGCGCGCGCGTAAACCTCGATCTCGCCGGTGGCGAGCTTGGGGTTCACCAAGGATGCATCACGCGCTTTCACCACGCCGTCGATGCACACAACCCACTCCGCGCGCAGCTTTTCGATATCGGCAAAGGCCGGGCTGTCACTGTCGGCGATCACCTGCGTGATGCCGTAATGGTCGCGCAGGTCGATGAACAGGACGCCGCCATGGTCGCGCACGCGGTGCACCCAGCCCGACAGACGGACCTCTTGCCCGACGTTCGCGGCGGTCAATTGGGCGCAGGTGTGGCTGCGATAGATATGCATGACGGGGCTCCGCGCCGATGAAAACTTTCGCCCGATACACCCGTTGCCCCGAACGAAGTCAAGGGCGCGCGGGTTGCGGCAACAGATTGCCGCACGGAGGGCTGGCCAACGGGCTGCCGAATTTTTCATTTTGTCATCATCCAAACGGGATGCAGACTGGTGTGGGGCAGACTGGCATGGGGCAGACTGGCGCGGGGCAGACTGGCGTGGGAAAGAGCGATGGGGACTGCAATGTGGGAATACCTGTTGGTCCGTGTGGTGGGGGCGATCATCCGCACCGGCACCCTTGCCCTTCATCTGCCCAACGGCGCGGTCCACCATTTCGGCGACCGCACAGAGCCGTCGGTGACCCTGCGCATCACCAATCCCGATCTGATCCCGCGGCTGGTTCTGAACCCTGATCTGGCAGTCGGCGAAGGATATATGGACGGCGATTTCACTATCGACGGCGATGATATCAAGGGCATGCTGTCGCTGTTCATTGCAAACACCAGAGGCTCCCGGAAACCGGCATGGTTCCGCCGTGTGACCGAAAGCTGGCAGATCGCGCGCAGGCGGGTGCGCCAGTGGAACCCGGTAGGCCGGGCCAAAGCCAACGTGGCGCATCATTACGATCTGTCGGGCGCGCTGTATGATCTGTTTCTGGACAGTGACCGCCAGTATTCCTGCGCCTATTTCAAAAGCACGGATGACACTCTGGAACGGGCGCAGGCACAGAAAAAGGCGCATATCGCCGCCAAATTGCTGCTCAAACCCGGGATGCGGGTGCTGGATATCGGCTGCGGCTGGGGCGGCATGGCGCTGACACTGGCGCGCGATTTCGGCGCACGGGTTGTGGGTGTCACGCTTTCGGAAGAACAGCTCAAGATCGCAAGGGCGCGTGCGGTGGACTGCGGACTTGCCGGGCAGGTCGAGTTCCGGCTGATGGATTACCGCGCCGTGACGGGCCAGTTTGACCGCATCGTATCGGTGGGCATGTTCGAGCATGTCGGCGTGCCGCATTACCGCGAATATTTTCGCCATGTGAACCGGCTGCTGACCGCCGACGGTGTCGCGCTGATTCACACGATTGGCCGCGCGGCACCGCCGTCGGCGACAAACCCGTGGGTCGAGAAATACATCTTTCCGGGCGGCTATGTTCCGGCCTTGTCGGAAATGTCGGCGGCATTTGAACGTGAGGCCCTGTGGCAGACCGACATCGAGATCTGGCGGTTGCACTATGCCGAAACCCTGCGCCACTGGGCCGCGCGGTTCGAGGAAAACGCGGGCAAAGCCGAAGCGCTTTATGACGCGCGATTCGTTCGGATGTGGCGGTATTACCTGATCGCCTCGGAAATGACCTTTCGCGACGGGCGGCAATGCGTGTTTCAGGTGCAACTGACCAAAAGCCAGACCGCCCTGCCCCTGACCCGCGATTACATGCTTGATGCCGAACGGGCATCGCCGCTGACGCGGGCGGCCGAGTAGGGTTCAGCCCCGCCAGTCTGCTGCGATAAGCCCGCGCAGGGAATTGCCCACCCACAACCGCACATCGGGCAGGTCTTGAAACGCCAACACCTCTTCGTGGCAGGTGCCTTGCTCCAGAAGATCGGCGCGCAGGACGCCGGGCAGAAGTCCACATGCAACGGGCGGCGTGCGCAGCCCGTTGCCCCGGTCAAAGAACAGGGTCGTGATAGAGCCGTCGCACACCTCGCCGCGTTCGTTCAGGAACAGCACCTCATCGACGCTATCGGGCAGCGCCGCGCGGGCGCTGTCGTAAGCCCCGCGGTTCGAGGATTTGATGGCAAGCCAGGGATCATCCGACCGCAGCCGCACGGTGGCCAGCCCCAGCCGCCAAAGCGGCGGTGTGGGCGGCATCGGTGTGGTGGATACCTGAACGCGGCCCGCGTGTTCCAGCGTAAGGCGCACCCGCAAGGGCACATCCCTGACCGCACTCCGCAACGCCGTCTCAACCGCCGACGAATCGCAGGACCAACCCAATACCGCCGCCGACCGCGCCAATCGCGCAAGGTGCAGGGGCAGGCGCGGAAAGTCTGCGCCCGTCCAGCCCAGCGTCTCGATCAGGGTCAGGCCGGGTTGGCCAGCCCCTGCGCGAAGCGTGCTTTCCAAAGCGCCTCCTCCCATTCACCTGATGCCGTGCTGTCCTGCACCACGCCGCCGCCCACGTTCAGCAATATCCGCCCGTCGGGCCACAGCCGCAGCGTGCGGATCGCCACGTTGAACGCGGCGCGCCCGTCAGGGGCCATCCAGCCGATCGCCCCGCAATAGATACCGCGCGGATGGGCCTCGACCTCGCGGATGATCTGCATCGCGCGGATTTTCGGCGCGCCGGTGATCGACCCGCAGGGGAAAAGCGCCGCCATCAGCCCACCAAGCGACGGCGGGGCGGCCAGATCGCCGACCACGGTGGACGACATCTGATGCACGGTGGCAAACGCCTCGACCGCAAACAGTTCCGGCACCCGGACCGACCCCACTTTCGCGATGCGCGAAATGTCGTTGCGCAACAGATCCACGATCATCAGATTTTCGGCGCGCGCCTTGTCGGAGTGGTAAAGCTCTTCCGCCAGTTCCGCGTCGCGGCTGGGGTCGGGATCGCGGGGTGCGGTGCCTTTCATCGGCCGCGCAGATACCCGGCCCGCACCGTCCACCCGAAAGAACAACTCGGGCGACCGGGACATGACCACCGGCCCCGCGCCAAGGTCGCAGAACGCGCCGTAGCCCACGGTTTGCCGGGCCCGCAACGCGCGGAAAATGCCCAGCGCATCGCCCGCGACAAGCCGCGATTCCAAAGGCATCGTCAGGTTGATCTGATAGCAATCGCCCGCCGCGATATACTCCATCACCTGCGCAAAAGCCGCATCATATGCGGCGCGACTGATCTGCGGTTGCAGGGCCGCAATCCGCGCGTCGTCCGCCCCTTGCGCCAAAAGCGGCCCGGCATCCTGCGGCGCATCGTAAACCCCGAA
>JBGSRQ010000326.1:0-5339 GCA_041737515.1 Rhodobacterales bacterium
CAGCGACCGCCGCCGGATTGAGGGCGGCCGCCATGGCGTCGGTCGACTCTTGCGCCACGCCCGCCCCGGCCTGTCCACGCTGTACCGGGCCGAAACCCAAGGCAAAGTAGCCCTCGGTGGCATGGGATGGCAGTGCGCTGGCCGTCGACAATAGAAGTCCAACCGCCAGATGGCGGGTCGCTATTGGCATCGTCATTGTGATCCTCCCTGGTCCCTCATCTGCTGCACGCGGGTCTCCCGTCCCGGGGCGCTGCGGCGCTGATCTTTTGACAGCATCCATCAGTGCAGATTGGACATAGTAAGATATGAATGTCACAATTAGTAAAGCAATTTCTGACGTCGCCGTGTTTGCGCGATTGCCGCGCGGCTGATAAGAGGCACGATGATGCAGAATCCGTCCAACCTCCACCCTGACCCTGCCCATCGTCGCCTGGCCAAGGGCGATTGCGTCAGGCACCCAGGTCAGGCGGCCGGACATCAGCATCTCATCCGCCGCCTCAATCGCGGTGTCGGTGCCCGTTTCTATGACATGGCGCACGTCGCCTCGCTCAAGGCAGGCGCATTGTTGATGCCGTCCCCGACAAAGGCGAGCGGCCGGTGGTCCGCCCGCAGCCGGAATGCCCGACCATCTCCCAGCCGGTCTGCCATGAACCGGACGTCCGCGAAGCGAAGTCCATCGACCAGGTCATGTTCGGTGCATCCGGCACCGCCAAAGCCTCGGGCTTGTCCCGCTTCAGCCGCTTGCGCGGCTTGATCCACAGGTTCAGCTCAAGCTCGCAGTAGATCCGATAGACCCGCTTGTGGTTCCATGGGTGCCCTTTGACATTGCGTAAAAGCAGGAAACACAGGCCGAACCCCCAGGTCTTGCGGGCATCGGTCAGCCCGACCAGCAGATCGGCGATCTCCTCGTTCTCAGCCCGCAGCTTCGGGCCATGGCGATAGCAGGTCTCGCTGACCCCGAAGGCCCGGCAGGCCAGCGCAATGCTCGCTCCTCTTCGCGCCACCGCATTCTCGGCCATCTCACGGCGTTGAGATGGCCGCGTCACTTTTTTCCAATGGCCTGCTCAGGTTCTCTCAGACCGGTGGCGTTCACCTTCGCAGTTCAGCAGATGGGCCTGCATGCTGAGGTCCGCATACATCCGCTTCAAGCGCCGGTTCTCGTCTTCCATCGCCTTCATCTGGCTGATCAGAGACGCATCCATGCCTCCATACTTCGCCCGCCATCTCTAAAACGACGCATTGCTCATGCGATGCTCACGGCAAAGCTCGGCCACCGGCACACCGCCTTCAGCTTGCCGCAGGATCGCGATAAAGATTGAGACGGCCGAGCGGGCAATTGCTGACTTGCTGGACGTGGTGCGGCGTCTGAGGGACGATTGATCCGGTCGACAGCAGCATCGCGCTGCCCAGCGGGCGGTTGTGCGGCCTTGTTGCGCGTTCGTTTTTGCTTGTATTGACTACGCAAGAGAGCAATCGGAGGCCAAGCTAGGTCCCGCAACACGACCATGATCGTCCGTGTTGGCGGAGCCTTGAGTGATTTCGTTGCCACCAACGTCGGCGACGAAGGCTCCTATGAAAATGTCAGAGAATGCATCCGGGATCTTATCCGGCGCGACAAGGAGCGGGCGGGAGCCGAAACTTTCGCCGCGGTCGCATGGCACCCATGTTGGCCCGGCGCTAGCCCGACCCTGAAAAGCAAAAGGACCGCCGAAGCGATCCCATGCTGAGCCCTTGAGACGGCTTTACCGAATTGGAGCGGGCGATGAGATTCGAACTCACGACCCTAACCTTGGCAAGGTTATGCTCTACCCCTGAGCTACGCCCGCACTCCGTTTCGGTAGCGACCATCTATAAACTTGGGGCGGGGGCTGCAAGGGGAAAAATCGCGCGAGGCCGCGATTTCGGGGTGCCTTAGATCAATGCGACAAGGCACGCCAGCGCACCGGCTATCAGCGATGCCAGGGTCAGCACCATCCCGCCAACACGCATTGGCATATTTGGGCCCAGAAAGGAAAACGCCGTTCCGTGCAGCAGACGGCCCGCCAGCAGCAAAAGCCCCGTGCCATGCAGCCAGACCGGCCCGGCCCCGGCGAGTTCGGCGGTCAGCATCAGAAGAACGCCCAGCGGTGCGTATTCTGCGCAGTTGCCTTGCGCGCGGATGCGGCGCTCCAGCACGGTGTCGCCGCCACTGCCAAGCGAGACCCGGTTTGCGCGGCGATAGGTGATGACGCGTGCCGACAACACCACGAAGAACAGCGCCAGAAGCGCCGCGTAGACCGGAGTGATCGTTACGGCCATTCTGCCCTCCCGGCGAGTTGCCAGAAAACTAGACGAGGCAGTTCAGACGTCAAGCTCGATCAGCAGGTCTTTCGCGTCGATCTGGCTGCCGGGCGCGACGTGCAGCGCCTTGATCGTGGCTGTGCGGTCGGCGTGCAGGCCGGTTTCCATCTTCATCGCCTCGATGGTCAGCAAAAGATCGCCCGGATTGACCTTCTGGCCCACGCTGACCGCAACACTGGCCACCGACCCCGGCATGGGGGCGCCGATATGAGCGGAGTTGCCATCTTGCGCTTTCGGTTTGGCGGCGGTCTTGGCCTTGATCGCGCGGTTGGGCACGCGGATCACGCGGGGCTGGCCGTTCAGTTCGAAGAACACCCGCACTTCGCCATCATCGGTGGTGTCACCCACGGCTTGCAGACGAACCTCCAGCGTCTTGCCGGGGTCAATCTCGGCGGTAATTTCTTCGCCCGGCTGCATGCCGTAGAAAAACGTCTGAGTGGGCAGGGTGCGCACCGGGCCATAGACATGATGGCGGGCGCGGTAATCCATGAAGACCTTGGGATACATGAGGTATCCTTGCAGGTCCTCGTCATCGACGCTTACCGTTTCGCCATCCTCTGCCGCCGCTTTCAGATCGGCGGCAAGCCTGGCTCGTGCGGCCTCCATATCCACCGGGGGCAGATGCGCGCCGGGGCGGTCTGTCATGGGGGCTTCGCCCTTGAGCACCTTTTTCTGGATTGCGGCAGGCCAGCCGCCATGCGGTTGGCCCAGATTGCCGCGTAGCATGTCCACCACAGAATCGGGGAAAGCCACATCAACCTTGGGGTCCTCGACCTGCGCGCGGGTCAGGTTCTGTGCCACCATTATCAGCGCCATGTCGCCCACGACCTTGGACGACGGTGTTACCTTGACGATATCGCCGAACATGGCGTTCACGTCGGCATAGGCCTGCGCCACCTCGTGCCAGCGTTCTTCCAGCCCCAGCGATCGCGCCTGCGCCTTGAGGTTGGTGAACTGACCGCCGGGCATTTCGTGCAGGTAAACCTCGGACGCAGGTGCCTGAAGGCCGGATTCGAACGCCGCATAATGCGCCCGCACCGCCTCCCAGTAGTTGGAGATTTCGCGGATCGCCTTGATGCTCAGCCCCGTGTCACGTTCGGTATGGGCCAGCGATTCCACGACCGTGCCAAGGGTCGCCTGGCTGGTGTTGCCCGACAGCGCATCCATCGCACAATCCACCGCATCGACGCCGGCCTCGGCCGCAGCAAGGATGGTGGCACAGGCAATGCCCGCCGTATCATGGGTGTGAAAGTGGATCGGCAGGCCGACCTCTTCCTTGAGGGCGCGCACCAGCACGCGGGCGGCGGCGGGTTTCAGCAGGCCCGCCATGTCTTTCAGCCCCAGCACATGTGCGCCTGCGTCGCGCAACTCCTTGCCCATGCTCACATAATATTTCAGATCATACTTCGCCCGTTCGGGGTTCAGCATATCGCCGGTGTAGCAGATGGAGCCTTCGCAGACCTTTTCCGCCTCGACCACTGCATCCATCGCGACGCGCATGTTTTCAACCCAGTTCAGGCTGTCGAACACACGGAACACGTCAACGCCGGTGGCCGCCGCCTGTTTGACAAAGCCCTGCACCACATTGTCTGGATAATTGGTGTAGCCGACCCCGTTCGAGGCCCGCAGCAGCATCTGCGTCATCACATTGGGCAGGGCCGCGCGGATGTCACGCAGACGCTGCCAGGGACATTCCTGCAAGAACCGGTAAGCCACATCGAACGTCGCCCCACCCCAACATTCGACGCTGAACAACTGCGGCAGGTTGGCGGCATAGGCGGGGGTGACGCGGATCATGTCGATGGACCGCATCCGGGTGGCCAGAAGTGACTGATGCCCGTCACGCATCGTTGTGTCGGTGATCAGCAGCTTTTGCTGTTTCAGCATCCAGTCGGCAACCGCCTTGGGGCCCCTTTGCTCCAGCAGGTTGCGGGTGCCCATCATCGGTTCGCCCTGAGCCACCGGGGGCTTTGGAGTGCGCAATTCGGCCTCGGGTTTGGCGCGGCCAGCGGTTTCGGGATGCCCGTTCACGGTGATGTCGGCGATGTAGGTCAGGATTTTAGTGGCCCGGTCGCGGCGTTTCTTGAAGGTGAACAGGTCGGGCGTCGTGTCGATGAACTTCGTGGTATAGGTGTTGTCAAGGAACGTCGGATGCTTGAGCAGGTTTTCCACAAAGGCGATGTTGGTCGAAACCCCGCGAATGCGGAATTCGCGCAAGGCCCGGTCCATCCGCGCAATCGCCTTTTCCGGCGTCTGCGCCCATGCCGTGACCTTGACCAGAAGGCTGTCATAATAGCGGGTGATGACGCCGCCTGCATAGGCGGTGCCGCCATCCAGCCGGATGCCCATGCCCGTCGCACTGCGGTAAGCGGTCAGGCGGCCATAATCGGGGATGAAATTGTTCTGCGGATCTTCCGTGGTGACGCGGCACTGCACGGCATGGCCCGACAGGGTGATATCTTCCTGCCGTGCCACACCCGTCGCTTCGGCCAGCGTCTTGCCTTCAGCGATGCGGATCTGGGATTGAACGATGTCGATGCCGGTGACTTCTTCGGTCACCGTGTGTTCAACCTGCACGCGCGGGTTCACCTCGATGAAATAGAATTTCTCATCATCCATATCCATCAGGAATTCGACGGTGCCCGCACATTCGTAATTCACATGGGCGCAGATACGGCGGCCAAGTTCGCACACCTCGGCGCGCTGGGCGTCGGTCAGATAGGGGGCAGGGGCACGCTCCACCACTTTCTGGTTGCGGCGCTGCACGGTGCAATCGCGCTCATAAAGGTGGTAAATCTGCCCGTGACTGTCGCCCAGGATCTGCACCTCGACGTGGCGGGCGCGCAGGATCATCTTTTCCAGATACCCCTCGCCGTTGCCAAAAGCGGCTTCCGCTTCGCGCCGGCCTTCGCGCACCTTGTCAGCAAGTTCTGCCTCGTTGTTGATCGGCCGCATCCCGCGCCCGCCGCCACCCCATGAGGCCTTGAGCATCAGCGGAT
>JBGSRQ010000335.1:0-8899 GCA_041737515.1 Rhodobacterales bacterium
CGCAACCGAGATCGCGCGGATCGACAAGGTCATCGCCCAACGCTTTGCGCTGTCGCCCTTTGCCGCTGCCGATCTGCGCGCAAAGGCCGAAACGTTGGAGGCCGAGGCCCCCGATACGGTGCGCTTCACCCGCGCTCTGAAAGAGGCGGTGCCGGTGGATCAGCGGATCGAACTGGTTCAGGCGATGTGGTCGGTGGCGCTGGCCGACGGTGGAAATGACGCCGAGGAAGATCAGGTCTTGCGGCTGGTCGCACGGCTTTTGGGGCTGACGGATGTGGAATCCAACATCGCTCGCCAGCGGGCCGCAAAGGGTGCGGAATGATCGCATCGCTTGCCATGTACGACTTGCCGCAGATGCACGGCGCGGTTGACAGATTCTGGTCGCTGACCCGTGACCATCTGCGCGCAGCCGGGCACGCCGCCCCCGAAGCCCTGACACGGGGCGACGCGGCCTATTGGCAGGCATGGCAGTCGCCCGGTCTTGTTCTGTCGCAGACCTGCGGCCTGCCTTACGGCCGCCACCTGCACGGGCATGTCGAAAAGATCGCGACACCGGATTATGCGTTGACGGATTGCCCGCCGGGCTATTTCCGCAGTCATTTCGTAGTGCGCGCGCAGGATCATCGAACCACCCCGCAAGACTGTGACGGCGCGGCCTTTGCCTATAGCGAAGCGTCGTCGCAATCTGGTTATGGGTCAGCCTGCGCCTATTTCGCGGCCCACGGGCTACGCCTGAACCCGACCCTTGCCAGCGGTGGCCACCGCCTGTCTTGCATCGCACTCGCCGAAGGACGTGCTGATTTCGCGGCCATAGATGCACAGACCTGGCGCATCCTGAACCGACACGACCCGCAACTGACCGCCCCTTTGCGGATCGTCGGACATACGGCGCCGACCCCTGGCCTGCCCTTCATCACCGCCAAGGGCACGCAGACCGCGCCCCTCCTTGCCGCCGTGACAGCGGCACTTGATGCGCTGACGCCGGATGACCGCGACGATCTGGGCATCCGGACTTTTGTGCATATCCCCGATGCCGACTATCTGGCGCTGCCGATGCCACCCGAACCGCCCCGCTAAAATCCGCTTGCGCGGGCGTCTGAACCAAGGCTAAGCTTTTTTGATCAAATTCGCCGGGTGAAATTCCCGGAACCGCTTGATGCGGCATCCGGGAAGACCACCCCCGGCGATGGGATTTGATGCAACGGGAGACTGGACCAAGGGCATGGTCCGCGCCCCCGCCAACTGGCCTCCGGGCCTTGTTTGGCGTGGGCAGGAACGCTGCCCGTGGCGATTTTTGAATGATGATGAAAGACTGGTTACGAAAGCACCCCGAGGTGCGCACGATCCGCGTTGCGGCCGCCGATCTGAACGGTCAGGCGCGCGGCAAGCGCATTCCGGCCCGCTTTGCCGACAAGGCCGTGAAAGACGGCACGCGCTTTCCCTTTTCCATCCTGAACCTGGATATCTGGGGCGAGGATATCGACGACAGCCCGCTGGTGTTCGAACAGGGCGATCAGGACGGCATCCTGTTACCCACCGAACGCGGCTTCATGCCGATGCCCTGGCTGGAGGCACCGACCGCCCTGCTGCCCATCTGGATGTTCCGCGAAAACGGCACCCCTTACGAGGGCGACCCTCGCCATGCCCTGCGCGCCGTGGTTGACCGATACAAGGCCAAGGGCCTGACACCGGTCTGTGCGATGGAGCTTGAGTTTTTCCTGATCGACGATTCCGGCAAGACGCTGCAGGTGCCGTCCAGCCCACGTTCCGGCAAGAGGCGCAAGGCGGCTGAAACGCTGTCGATCCGCGCGCTGGATGCGTTCGATACATTCTTCACCGATCTTTACGATGCGTGCGAGGCGATGGATATTCCCGCCGATACCTCCACCTCGGAAACCGGGCTGGGCCAGTTCGAGGTCAACCTGATGCATTGTGACGACGCCCTGCGCGCCGCCGACGACGCCTGGCTGTTCAAGATGCTGGTCAAGGGTCTGGCGCGCCGTCACGGCTTTGCGGCCAGCTTCATGGCCAAACCCTACCCCGAATATTCCGGATCGGGGCTGCATACGCATTTCTCGGTGCTGGATGACAAGGGCGAGAACATCTTTGATTCGGGCGGCCCCAAGGGCACTGCCGCCCTGCGCCATGCGGTTGCGGGTTGTCTTGAGGCGATGCACGATTCCACCCTGATCTTCGCACCCCATGCCAACAGCTATGAACGCCTTGTGCCCGGCAAACATGCACCCACCGCTGTTGCGTGGGGCTATGAAAATCGCACTGCGGCCATTCGTATTCCCGCCGGAAACCCCGGCGCGCGGCGGATTGAACATCGTGTGGCGGGGGGCGATGTGAACCCTTATCTGATGCTGGCGACGATTCTTGGGGCTGCCCTGATCGGCATCGAGGATGGCGACGAGCCCCCCTCACCCGTGGTCGGCAACGCCTATGCCATCGACGATCTGCCACAGATCCCCGAAACCTGGAACGCCGCTATTGATGCGTTTGACAACAGCGACATCCTGCCCCGGATTCTGCCGCGCGAGATCATCCGCAACCTTGTGCTGACCAAACGACAGGAAGCGCATTATCTGGCCGAGTTGAACGCCGAGGAACAGGTCGAACTGTACCTCGACACCGTCTGAACCCCGTCCCGCGCGCCCTTGCGACACAAGGGCGTGCGGCGTTAAAGTTTCGTGATCCTGCAAAAGGCGCATCATGCTGATCGGAATCCTGCAAACCGGCCTCGCCCCCGAACCCCTTGCGGTTGAGATGGGAGAATACCCCGACATGTTTGCGAAATTGCTGGCCGGCAACGGCTTTACCTTCCGCACCTACTGCGTGGTGGACATGGAATTTCCCAAGTCCCCAAAGGAATGTGACGGCTGGCTGATCACCGGCTCGCGCCACGGGGCGTATGAGGATCTGCCGTTCATCGCGCCGCTGGAAGATTTCATCCGCCGCGTCTTTGCCGCGCATGTGCCGCTTGTCGGCGTCTGTTTCGGGCACCAGATCATTGCGCAAGCGATGGGTGGCAAGGTCGAGAAATTCTCCAAAGGCTGGTCGGTCGGCCCCACGGATTACGAGTTTGACGGCGAAACCCTTAGCCTGAACGCCTGGCATCAGGATCAGGTCACGCAGGTTCCGCCCGGCGCAAAGGTCATCGCCAGCAATGACTTTTGCGAAAACGCAGCGCTTCTTTACGACAGCCGCGCCTTCACTGTGCAGGCGCACCCGGAATACAACGATGCGTTCATCGACGGCCTGATCCGTCACCGGGGCCGCGGCGTGGTGCCTGACGCACAGCTTGATGCCGCCGCCGCCCGCTTTGGCTCAGCCCGCCACGATGGCACCCTTGCCCGCCGCATTGCCGATTTCTTCAAACACCCCAAAGGGTAAAACCGTTCAACGCACGAGAGAACCGATGTCCGACTGGACCAGCAAACTGCCCGAAGCCGCCCGTGACTACATCGCAAACCGACGCATCGACGAGGTGGAATGCATCATCGGCGACATTGCCGGAGTGGCGCGCGGCAAGGCGATGCCGGCCTCGAAATTCGCGCATCAGGCGTTCTATTTCCTGCCTAATTCGATCTTTCTGCAAACTATCACCGGTGAATGGGCCGACAACCCGTTCGACAACTTCACCGAACCGGACATGATTCTGGTGCCGGATTTCACCACCGCCACCGCAGCCCCCTGGACGGCGGATGTAACACTGCAAGTCATTCACGACGCGCAGGATCAAGAAGGCAACCCGATTGCCTTTTCGCCCCGCAACGTGCTGCGCCGGGTGATCAAGCTTTATAACGATCAGGGCTGGACCCCCGTTGTCGCACCCGAGATGGAGTTCTTCCTGACCGCCCGCAACATCGACCCCAACATCCCGATCATGCCGCCCATGGGCCGCTCGGGCCGCCGTGCGGCGGGCAAGCAGGCCTATTCGATGTCGGCGGTCGATGAATACGGCAAGGTCATCGACGACATCTACGATTTCGCCGAAGCGCAGGGACTGGAGATTGACGGCATCCTGCAAGAAGGTGGCGCGGGCCAGATCGAGCTGAACCTTGCCCACGGCGACCCGGTTGCGCTGGCCGACGAGGTGTTCTTCTTCAAGCGCCTGATCCGCGAGGCGGCGTTGCGCCACGACTGCTTTGCCACCTTCATGGCCAAACCGATTGAAGGCGAGCCGGGTTCGGCGATGCACATCCATTCCTCGGTGGTCGATACCAAGACCGGCAAGAACATCTTTGCCGACAAGAAGGGCGCCGAGACCGACGCGTTCATGCATTTCATCGCCGGATTGCAGAACCATCTGCCCGCCGCCATTGCGCCGCTGGCCCCTTACGTCAACAGCTATCGCCGCTACGTCCCGGATTTTGCCGCCCCCATCAACCTTGAATGGGGCCGCGACAACCGCACCACCGGCCTGCGCATCCCGATCTCCACCGCCGAGGCGCGGCGGGTGGAAAACCGCCTGCCCGGCATGGATTGCAACCCCTATCTCGGCATCGCGGCCACTTTGGCCTGCGGCTATCTGGGTCTGATGGAACAGCGCGCGCCACGCCCCGAATTCACCGACAATGCCTATATCGACAGCGATGACATCCCCACGAACATGGGCGACGCGCTGGATCTGATGGAAGCGGACACCGCCTTCTGCGACGTTCTGGGGCAGGATTTCTGCAAGGTCTATTCTTCGGTAAAACGCAACGAACACAAAGAGTTCCTGCAGGTCATCAGCCCGTGGGAACGTGAACACCTGCTTTTGAACGTATGACACGCCGCCCCGGCACCGCCCGATGAACCTGCTTTACGCCAATGATCGCGCGGGCGAATACCCTGCGTCCTACTACGCAGCAACCGCTTCGCCGCTGGCCCCGTTTCCGCCCCTGAAGGGTGCGCAAAAGGCCGATGTCTGCGTGGTGGGCGCGGGCTACACCGGCCTGTCGGCGGCGCTCCATCTTGCCCAGCGCGGCTATTCGGTCACGGTGCTTGAGGCGCAGCGTGTGGGCTTTGGTGCTTCGGGTCGCAACGGCGGTCAGGTGGGCTCGGGTCAGCGCCTGGATCAGATCGACCTTGAACGCATCGCAGGCCGCGAAAACGCCCGCCGTCTGTGGGATATCGCCGAAGATGCCAAGGCACTTGTCGCAACCCTGATCACTGATCACGCGATGCCCGTGACCCTGTACCCTGGCGTCGCCCACGCCTGCTGGACCGCCGCGCAGGTCCGCGCCAGCCATGCCTACGCCGAAAAACTGCACCGCGACTACGGCTACCCCCACCTCGAACCGCTGGACCACGCGGGCATCCGCGCGCTGATCGGGTCCGATGCCTATCACGGCGGCGAAGTTGACTGGGGCGCAGGCCACCTGCACCCCCTGAACTTCGCGCTGGGGCTGGCCGCGGCTGCGGTCAAGGCGGGCGTCAGAGTCCATGAACGCACCGAGGTCCATCGCATCACCCCCGGCCCGAACCCGGTTGTCTACGGCAATCACGGTCAGGTGCAGGCGGATCACGTGATTCTAGCCTGCAACGGATATCTTGGCGGGCTGGACCGCAAGGTGTCGGCCAAGGTCATGCCGATCAACAATTTCATCATCGCCACCGAACCCCTGGGCGACCGCGCCAAGGATATCCTTGCCAGACCCATCGCTGTGGCCGACAGCAAATTCGTCGTCAACTACTGGCGCCTGTCCGAGGACAGTCGCCTTCTGTTCGGCGGCGGTGAAACCTATGGCTACCGCTTTCCCGGTGATATCGCCGCCACCGTCCTGAAACCGATGCTCGAGGTCTACCCGCAACTCAAAGGCACCCGTATCGACCACGCCTGGGGTGGAACGCTGGCCATCACCATGAACCGCCTGCCGTGCTTTACCCGCCCACAGCCGAACGTCATGTCCGCCTCGGGATATTCCGGCCACGGCGTTGCCCTTGCCACAATGGCGGGCAAGATCATGGCCGATGCTGTCGCGACCCAGACCGGGCATTTCGATCTCATGGCCTCGCTCCCGCAACCGCGCTTTCCCGGCGGCGCAGCCGCACGCTGGCCGATGCTGGTGCTGGCAATGACCTGGTATTCGACGCGCGACCGTCTCGGCCTCTGAGACCGCCAGCCCTGCGCAACCGGCACCTTCATCTTTGCCCAAATACTCAATTCCGCCATCGGCACTCCCGCGCGCGCCCTGGTCAAGTTCGCGCTGGAAACCCTGTGACCTACGGGCTACCTTCCCGCCAGACCCAATAGCAGGATTGACCCATGCCCGCCGACGGACAGCACCCGCCCCTCAACCTGCACGACGCCGAACCCATCCCCGACGCCGCGCGGGCCGAAATCGACCGCCTGCTGCACTCGGGCGATCTCTTTCGCTATACCGCGCCCGCTGATGCCCCGACAGCACTTCTGGAGGCGGAATTCGCCGATCTCATGGGGGCGCGCTATGCATTGGCGGTCTCCAGCTGTTCGGCGGCACTTTTCCTGTCACTCAAGGCGCTGGATCTTCCGCGCGGTGCAAAAGTGCTGATCCCGGCCTTCACCTTTGCCGCCGTGCCTTCGGCGGTTCTGCACGCCGACTGCGTGCCCCTTCTGGTCGAGGTCGGCGCGAACTACCGCGTCGATATGGCTGATTTCACTGCAAAATTGCCACAGGCGCAGGCGGTGCTGATCAGCCACATGCGCGGGCATACATCCGATATGGATGCCATCATGGCGGCCTGCGACGCGGCGGGCGTGCCCGTTGTCGAAGATGCCGCCCATTCGCTTGGCACGCTATGGCAAGACCGCAAGATCGGCACCATCGGCCGTGTCGGCTGCTTCAGCTTTCAGTCCTACAAGATGATCAACTCCGGCGAAGGCGGCATCCTGATCACCGACGACCCCGAGGTTGCCGCCCGCGCCGTCATAATGTCCGGGGCCTACGAGCATAACTGGAAAAAGCACAATGGCTTGCAGAACAGTTACATGCATTGGCAAAACCGCCTGCCGCTTTACAACATGCGGATGCAGAACCTGTCGGCTGCCGTGATCCGCCCGCAACTGCCGCTGCTTGCAGACCGCGTCGCACGCGGCCGCGCAAACCATGATCATGTGGCCGACCGCCTGAACGGCTCGGCCCATATCGACGTGCCCGCCCCCCTCCCCGGCGAAGTGCGCGCCCCGGATTCGATCCAGTTCAATCTGGTGGGCTTTGCGGACGATACCGAGGCCCGCGCCTTTCAAACGGCGGCTGGCAAGCAGGGCCTGCCCGTCCAGATCTTCGGCCTGAGCACCGATAATGCCCGCGCCTTCTGGAACTGGCAGTTTCTGGATCTTCAACCCGACCTGCCGCAGACCCGTGCGATGCTGATGCGGGCGTGCGACGTGCGCCTGCCGGTGCGGCTGTCGGTGTCCGAACTGGACCGCATCGCCGATATACTTCTGACAGCCGCCGCATCCGTCAAAGTCTGAAGCCGCCCCGGACCTGATCCGGGGCCTCCACGCCCTACCCGGCCTTCATCACTTCGGTCACGATGCCGTCCACCACATCGGCCAGCAGCGCCTCATCCTCACATTCGGCCATCACCCTGATCAGGGGTTCGGTCCCCGATTTGCGGATCAGAAGACGCCCCTTGCCTTCGAGCCGCTTGGTATTGGCCGCAATCAGCGCCTGCACCGCATCCGCGCGCAATGGTTCTGCTCCCGCTGCGTAACGCACGTTTTTCAGCATCTGCGGCACCGTCTCGAAACTTTTCACCAGTGCCGACGCTGGCTGTTCGGTCCGCGCCATTTCGGCCAGAAACTGCAACCCGGCAATCAGCCCGTCACCCGTCGTCGCGTAATCGGTCATCACGATATGGCCTGATTGCTCGCCGCCAAGGTTCCAGCCGCCGCGCCGCATCGCTTCGACCACATAGCGGTCGCCCACCGGCGTGCGCTCCAGCCGCAAGCCCCGGCCTGTCAGAAACCGCTCCAGCCCCAGGTTCGACATCACCGTGGCCACCAGAGTGTCGCCCCGAAGCCGCCCATCCTCGGCCCAGCGCCCGGCCAGAAGCGCCATGATCTGATCGCCGTCCGCCACGCGGCCCGTCTGATCCAGAATCATCACCCGGTCGGCATCGCCATCCAGGCAGATGCCCACATCTGCGCCATGCGTCACCACGGCCTCGGCGGCGGTTTCGGTATGGGTTGATCCGACGCGGTCATTGATGTTGGTGCCATTGGGCGACACACCAATCGCAATCACCTCGGCCCCCAGTTCCCACAGCACCGCGGGTGCGGCGCGGTAGGCGGCCCCGTTGGCGCAATCAATCACCACCTTCAGCCCGTCCAGCCGCAGGCCCGCCGGAAAGGTCGTCTTGGCATATTCCTGATAGCGGCCCCGGCCATCCTCGATCCGCTTGGCGCGGCCGATGTTGGCGGGTTGGGCAGGCACGATCTCGTCCTCAAGTATGGCCTCGATCTCGGCTTCGGCCTCATCCGACAGCTTGAAGCCGTCGGGGCCGAAGAACTTGATCCCGTTGTCGTGATGCGGGTTGTGGCTGGCGGAAATCATCACGCCCAGATCGGCGCGCATGCTGCGGGTCAGAAACGCCACCGCCGGCGTCGGCACCGGGCCCAGCAGCAGCACATTCATGCCAGTGCTGGTCAGACCGGCCGTAAGCGCGTTTTCCAGCATGTAGCCCGAAAGCCGCGTGTCCTTGCCGATCACCACGCGGTGCGCCGAACTGCCATCGCGGCGAAAGAACCGCCCCGCCGCCGCACCCAGCCGCAACGCCATCTCGGCGGTCATCGGATAGGTGTTGGCCTGCCCGCGCACACCATCGGTGCCAAAGAGTTTCCGGCTCATATACCCTCTCCAAGATGAACAGACCGCCACAGCGCCAGCGCCTGCCGTGTGTCCCAGACATCATGCACGCGCAAGAC
>JBGSRQ010000348.1:0-12165 GCA_041737515.1 Rhodobacterales bacterium
GGCGGGCGGGGTGCTTGGCGGGCAGGGCGGTGCCTTGTCGGTGCCGGTGCGCACGCCGCAGCACCTGGGTCTGCACACCGGCGAGTTCTTTCCGATGGGGCTGAATGCCGAAATGCCGGGCGATCAGGCCGCCGATGATGCGATGTCGGTGTGTTTCGAGACGGCTCCGTTGGCCGAGGCCATGGTGATTCTGGGCCGGGCGGGGCTGGGTTTGCGGGTGATGTGCGACAAGGCGCACGCCTTTGTGGTGGCGCGGTTGTGTGATGTGGGGCCGGACGGCCGGTCGGTGCGCATCTGTCATGGCATGCTGAACCTGCGGCACCGCGACAGCATGGAGCACCCGTCGCCCGTACCGGTGGGGCATGCGTTCGATCTGACATTGCCGCTTGATCTGGCAGGCTACCGGTTGGCGGCGGGGCACCGGCTGAGGGTTGCATTCTCGACCACCTATTGGCCGTTCGTGTGGCCAAGCCCCGAGGCGGCGGTGGTGACGATTCTGGGGGGCGCGCTGACCCTGCCGTTGCATGTGGCGGCTGTGGGCGATGACTGGACGCCGCCGCCCGTTGAAACCTCGGCCGCCTGGGCGCACCGGGCTTTGCGGCAGGGACGGGCCACGCGCCGCATTGAGAATGACCTGATCTCGGGGGCGGTGACGCTGGTGATCGAAGAAGGCGGGGGCCGGGTGCAGGATCTGTCGCATGGGTTGATCACCGGGGACAGCCTGCGCGAGGAGTGGACGATCCACCCCGATGACCCCCTGTGTGCTTCGGCAAGAATAGAATGGGATCAGTATCTTGAGCGGGATGACTGGCATGTTCGCACAAAGGCCGTCGCGCGGATGCATGGCACGGCGAGCGATCTTGTGATGACCGCGCGGCTTGAGGCGTGGGAGGGCGAGGCGCTGATCTTTGCCCGTGACTGGGCCGAAAGCGTTCCGCGCGCGCAGGTCTGAGCCATGCCTTGGGCCGACAAGATTTTGCGACGTCACAAGAAAAGTGTTTACGCCTGTGGAAACATCGGATCATTATTGACGCAACAATCAATAAAACATCCTCGGGGAGAGAATGATGAAAGACGATCTTGCGAAACTGCTTGACCAGATTGACGCGGCACGGTTGAACCGTCGGTCATTCCTGAACCGCTCGGCGGCGTTTGGTCTGACTGCGGCGCGGGGCACATCGCTGCTGCCGGGGGCCGTGCGGGCCGATGAACCCAAAAAGGGCGGCACGCTTCGCATGGGGCTGGGCGGGGGTGAAACGACCGATACGCTTGATCCCGGCCTTGCCGACAGCCCGGTGCCGTTTGCCGTGAACCGCCAGTGGGGCGACGCGCTGGTAAGCGTTACCCCCGACGGGAAGATCGAGCCGCGTCTTGCCGAAAGTGCCACCCCCAACGCGGATGGCACGGTCTGGACGTTCAAGATCCGTCAGGGTGTGAAGTTCCATGACGGCAGCGACCTGACGGTTGATGACGTGGTTGCCACGATGAAGCGCCACTCGGACGAGAATGCGAAATCGGGTGCCTTGGGCATCATGCAGGGCATTTCCGACATCAAGGCAGATGGCGAGAATGTCGTGTTCACCCTGTCGACCGGCAACGCCGACCTGCCCTACCTGATCTCGGACTATCACCTTGTCATCCAGCCCAAGGGCGGCGTTGATGCGCCCAATGCTGCAATCGGCACCGGCACCTACAAACTGGTCAGTGCCGAACCCGGCGTGCGCTATGCGTTCGAGAAGAACCCGAACGACTGGGATACGACGCGCGGCCATTATGATGCGGTGGAAATCATCGTGATCAACGATGCCACGGCGCGGTCTTCGGCGCTGCAATCGGGGCAGGTTGATGCGATCAACCGGGTTGATCCCAAGGTTGCGAAGCTGCTCGCGCGCACTCCGGGCGTGGTCGTCGACAACGTATCGGGCCGTGGCCATTATGTGTTCCTGATGCATTGCGATACAGCGCCGTTCGATAACGTTGATCTGCGGCTTGCGCTGAAATACGGGATCAACCGTCAGGAAATGGTCGACAAGATCCTTGATGGTTACGGTTCGGTCGGGAACGACACGCCGATCAACGCCGCCTATCCGCTGTTCACGCCGCTGGAGCAATATGAGTATGACCCTGCCAAGGCGGCAGAGCATTACAAGAAATCCGGCCATGACGGCAGCCCGATCACGCTGATCGTGGCCGATACTGCCTTTCCGGGTGCCGTGGATGCAGCGGCGCTGTTCCAGCAATCGGCGCAGGCGGCAGGTATTCCGCTTGAGATTCAGCGCGTGCCCGATGACGGCTACTGGTCGGATGTCTGGAACGTAAAGCCGTTCTGCGCCAGCTATTGGGGCGGGCGTCCGGTGCAGGATCAGATGTGGTCGACGGCGTATCTTTCGACCGCCGACTGGAATGATACCAAATACAAGAACCCCAAGCTGGACGAGATGATTCTGGCGGCGCGTGGCGAAACGGATGTGGCCAAGCGCACTGAACTCTACAAGCAGATCAGCCAGCTTGTGCATGATGACGGCGGCACGATCTGCCCGATGTTCAACGATTTCGTCGATGCGAAAAGCGACAAGATCGCGGGTTTCATTCAGGACCCGAACTATGAACAGATGGGCGGCTGGTTGTCGGCAAAGACCTGGTTTGCGTAAGCAGACGTGGTTCATCCCGTCATAAAACTGGTGGCTCAGCGCCTTGCGCTGGGTCTTCTTTTGCTGCTTGCGGCGTCGGTGCTGATCTTTGTGGGCACGCAGATCTTGCCGGGCGACGTGGCGCAAAGCATTCTGGGACAGTCGGCCACGCCTGAAAGTCTGGCCAACCTGCGCGCAGAACTGGGCCTGAACGACCCGCCCGTGACGCGCTATTTCAACTGGCTTCTTGCAGCAATGCAGGGCGATCTGGGCACCGCCCTGACCAACGGGCAGGACATCGCGCAGGCGATGGGCAAGCGGCTGGGTAACACGCTGTTTCTGGCCGCGACTGCGGCGGTGATTGCCGTGCCGTTGGCGATCTTGCTGGGTCTGATTGCGGTGCGCTATCAGGGGCGCTGGCCCGACAAGGTCATCTCGACCGTGACGCTTGCCACCGTTTCGGTGCCCGAATTCCTGCTGGGCTACATCCTTGTGTATCTTTTGTCGGTGAAGTTGCGGCTGTTTCCGTCGCTTGCCACGATCTATGACACGATGAGCCTTGGCGAGAAGCTGTATGCGATTTCGATGCCGACGCTGGTTCTGGTGCTGGTCGTGCTGGGCCACATGATGCGGATGACGCGGGCGGCCATTCTGAACGTGATGCAATCGGCCTACGTTGAAACCGCCGAACTGAAAGGTCTGCGCCCCTTCACCATCATCGCGCGGCATGCGTTTCCCAATGCGATTGCGCCCGTGGTCAATGTGGTGATGCTGAACCTTGCCTATCTGGTGGTGGGCGTTGTGGTGGTTGAGGTGGTCTTTGTTTACCCGGGCATGGGGCAATATCTGGTGGATCATGTGTCCAAACGCGATGTGCCGGTGGTGCAGGCCTGCGGGCTGGTGTTTGCGGCCGTTTACATCGGGCTCAACATTCTGGCCGATGTGATCTCGATCCTTGCGAACCCAAGGCTGAGGCACCCGAAATGATGCGCATCCCGCTGGCCGCCATGATCGGGCTGTTCTTCACCGCACTTTACTTTCTGGGTGCGATCTTCGCGGGCTGGATCGCCCCCTACGGCATGGCCGAGATTGTGGGCGACAGTTGGGAGCCGTGGTCGGCCACGCATTTGCTGGGCACCGACAGCATCGGGCGCGATCTGCTGTCGCGGATGATCTTCGGTGGGCAGACGACGATTTTCGTGGCGGCGGCGGCGACGGTTCTAAGTTTCACGCTGGGGTCATCGCTGGGGTTTCTTGCGGCGGTCAGGGGCGGCTGGGTGGACCAGCTCTTGTCGCGCGGCGTTGATCTGGTGATGTCTATCCCGTCGCTGATTTCAGCGCTTGTGGTGCTTTCGGTGATGCCGGTCACGTTGCCCATTCTGATCCTGGTGATGGGGCTTCTGGATGCCACACGGGTGTTTCGTCTGAGCCGGGCCGTGGCCGTGGACATCACCGTGATGGATTATGTCGAGGCCGCGCGGTTGCGGGGCGAACGGCAGCTTTGGATCATCTTTCGCGAGATATTGCCCAATGCGTTGTCGCCCTTGATCGCGGAAATGGGGCTGCGGTTCATCTTCATGGTGCTGTTCATCTCGACCTTGTCGTTCCTTGGCCTTGGCATCCAGCCGCCGCTGGCGGACTGGGGCGGCATCGTCAAGGAAAACAAGGAAGGCATCGTCTACGGCATACCCGCCGCGCTGATTCCGGCCTTTGCGATTGCCACGCTGGCGATATCGGTGAACCTTGTGGCCGACTGGGTGCTGACGCGCACGACCAGTCTGAAAGGCGGGCGCGGTGGTTGAACCCCTGTTGGATATCAAGGGCCTGAAGATCGAGGCGACGTCCTACCCGCCGGGTGAGGCGCCGCGAAATGTCACCATCGTGGACGGCGTATCGCTGACGCTGGAGCAGGGATGCGTGCTGGGGCTGATCGGCGAATCCGGGGCCGGAAAATCGACCATCGGGCTGTCGGCGATGTGCTATGGGCGCGGCGGGGTGCGGATCACCGGCGGCGTGATCAAGCTTGCGGGGCGCGATATCCGCGAGGCCAGCGCGCTGGGTTTGCGGGGGCTGCGCGGGCATGAGGTGACCTATGTGGCGCAATCTGCCGCCGCCGCCTTCAACCCGGCGAAAAAGCTGATGGAGCAGGTGATCGAAACCTCGCTGACGCACGGGCTCATGACAAAGGCCGAAGCCGAGGCGCGGGCGGTGGTGTTGTTTGGCAAACTGGGGCTGCCCAACCCCGAAACCATCGGCAACCGCTATCCGCATCAGGTGTCGGGCGGGCAGTTGCAACGGGTGATGACGGCGATGGCACTTTGCCCCAAGCCCGATCTGGTGATCTTTGACGAGCCGACAACCGCGCTGGATGTGACAACCCAGATCGAGGTTCTGGCCGCGATCAAGGAAGCGATCCGCGATACCGGAGTGGCGGCGCTATACATCACGCATGATCTGGCGGTCGTGGCGCAGGTGTCGGATCACATCATGGTGCTGCGCGGTGGCAAGATGGTGGAATACGGCACCGTGCAGCAGATCATCGAGGAACCGCGCGAGGAATATACCCGCGCTTTGGTGTCCGTTCGCTCGATCGACCATGCCGAGAAAGCGGATGGGTCGGCGGCTGTTCTGTCAGTAAAGGGCATCACCGCGCGCTATCGGGGCACCAGGTTCGATGTGTTGTCGGATGTGACGGTTGACCTGCCTGCCGGGCAGACGCTGGCGGTGGTGGGCGAAAGCGGGTCGGGCAAATCGACGCTGGCGCGGGTGATCACCGGGCTTTTGCCCCCTTCGGGCGGTGAGGTGGTCTTTGCCGGGCGCACCCTTTCGGGCGCGTTGGCGCAGCGCAGCAAGGATGATCTGCGCGAATTGCAGATGATCTATCAGATGGCTGACGTGGCCATGAACCCGCGCCAGAGTGTCGGCACCATCATCGGGCGGCCGCTGGAGTTCTATTTCGGCCTGCGCGGTGAAGCGCGGCGCAAGCGCGTGCAGGAGTTGCTGGACCAGATCGAGATGGGCAAGGGCTTTCTCGACCGCTATCCGGCAGAGCTTTCGGGCGGGCAGAAACAGCGCGTGTGCATCGCACGGGCCCTAGCCGCGAAGCCCAAGCTGATCATCTGCGATGAAGTGACTTCGGCACTTGATCCCTTGGTTGCGGACGGGATCCTGAAACTGCTTTTGAACCTTCAGGCCCAGGAAGGTGTGGCGTATCTGTTCATCACGCATGACCTTGCCACAGTGCGCGCCATCGCTGACCGGATTGCGGTGATGTACCGGGGTCGGGTCGTGCGCTATGGCACCAAGACCGAAGTGCTGTCACCGCCGTTCGACGACTACACCGATCTTTTGCTGTCATCCGTGCCCGAGATGAAGCTGGGCTGGCTGGAAAACGTCATCGCCACGCGCAAGATGGAATCGGCGGGGAATTAAGGACAGGGGGCTGTCCGCCCCCCTCTTGCCGCTGCGCGCCAATTCACCCCCCGAGGATATTTGTGAACAGAAAAAGCGGTCAGGCTGCGTAGTCGGAGCCTTCGGCATCCAGCAACGCGCGGATTTCGCGCAGGTGGGCATCGGCGAAGTCGGGGTAGCTTTCCCATTCCTGTGCGGTTTTCTCGGCGATGTCGTCGGGCAGGGTTCGCAGCGGGCGGCCGGTTTGCAGGGCGCGGATATAGGTTTCCGTCGCACGTTCAAAATAATACAGGCGGTTGAAGGCTTCGGCGACCGTCTCGCCGATGACCAGCACGCCGTGGTTGCCAAGGATCAGTGTCTTGACCGCCGGGTTCGTCAGATGCTGCGCACAGCGCGCACCCTCATCCTCCATCGCGAAGCCGCCGTAGTGTTCGTCAATGGCCACGCGGTTGAAGAACATGGCAGAGTTCTGATCTATCGCGGGCAGGCGGCTGTCGGCAAGGCTGGCCAGAACCGTGGCGTGGATCGAATGGATGTGCATTACGCAGCGCGCGTGTGGGCAGGCGCGGTGAATTGATCCGTGCAGGCCCCAGGCGGTGGGGTCGGGTGCATCGGGGCGGTCCATCGTTCCCGGATCATGCGCGTCAATCAGCACCAGATCAGACACGCGGATACGGGCGAAATGGCGTGCGTTAGGATTGATCAGGAACTGTGTTCCTGCAGGATCGACGGCAAGGCTGAAGTGGTTGGCAATCGCCTCGTGCAGGCCTTCGCGCACGGTCCAGCGAAAGGCGGCGGCAAGATCGGTGCGCTGGGGCCAATGTGTCAGGCTGGCGGGCGGAAGTTGGATGGGCGCGTTCATGCTGGTTCTCCAAGTCTGGCAATGGCGGCGGTGATGCGGGCAAAGCTTTCGGCGGCGCGCGGATCGCTATGTCTGGCACGCAGATAGCCGTGAACAAGGCCACGCTCCAGTTGCCAGTCGGCCTGCCCCCCGGCGGCACGAATTGCATCACGGTAGTCACGCCCGTCATCGGCCAATGGGTCGCATTCGGCAGAGAAGATCACCGTCGGCGGCAGGCCCGCGAAACTTGTATCGTGCAGAACGGCTGCCGTTGGGTCATCTTTCGGCTCTGGCCCCTGGTGCCGCGTGCGCGCATAGAACACCACATCATCGCGGGTCAGCATCGGGGCATTGGCATGGGTCAGGTAACTGCCCCTGTCACGGTCGCCGCCCAACCCGGGATAGATCAGGACCTGCCCCAGAAGCGCGCGTCTGCCGCGCAAGGCATGCGCGACGGACGCGGCCAGAGCGGCCCCCGCACTGTCGCCTGCAAGGATCAGCGGGCCCGATGTTGATAGCGTTGCGGCAAGACAATCGTCGAAGGCCGCCGGGTGACGGTGTTCGGGGGCAAGGCGGTAGTCAACGGAAACCACCCGGAACCCGGTGACGGAACAGATCTCGGCGCACACGTCATCATGGCTGTCCAGCCCACCGACGACAAAACCGCCGCCATGGAAATACATGACTGTTGCACGCACGCCCGCATAGACGCGGCTGGATACGCCGCCCAGTGTTTGGTCGGTAGCCGTAACGCCAGCGGGATAACGACGGTGAAACGCGCGGCACATGGCATCGTAGATGACACGCTGATCCTCGATGGTCCGACTGGCGGCATCCTGGGGGTAATGACTGTTGGTTTCGCGGATGAAGGCCCATGTCGTAGCGTTGATAAGGGATTGGTAATCTGGTTCTGGCAGCATGGAGAAGCCTGTCCCTTTCCGGGCGCGCACCGCGCGGTGAAACTGTGGCGGAAAGAAGACCGGGATCAAGTCCCAAATGTCAACAATTCCCCTAAATTTGGCCATGAACAAGGGTCATGTTTGACGGAAGCTTACCGAATACTGGAGCGAGCAATGCAGCACTTTCGTCCGATGGAACACGATGTCGCCCTTGTCGGCTGGGGTGTGCGGGTGCTGTTGCTGTCAGCGGCCGAATCGGTGGGAGGGCGCACCACGGCAAACAGGATTGCCGGATTTGGCGGCCTTGTCGAAACCCAGACTGAAATGTTTGCCGCGCTGGAGGCCCTGATCGACGATCCGCAAGGATACGGGCTGTTCATCATTGACTGCGACGGAATGGGCGGGATCGAGGCAGGCCGGAAGGCGTTTTCGATGCTGGGCGAACAAACCTGCCGGCTTCCGGTCATTCTGATCTCACGCGAATGCACCGAGCAGATGTTTCCCGATGACCGCACTGCGCCGATCCTGCTGCGCGCGCCGGTTTCGGCGCTTTCGATGCGGATCGGGTTTGATCATGCGCTGCGCGAACGGATCAGCTTTCGCGCGGCCTGAGCCCGCTTGACGCCTGCAAATAACTGAATTCAAAAGATAAGACAGGCATTTCTGCCTGCCCTGCTTGATCTTCTCGTCGGTGTCGGACCGTTCAGGAAAGGGACAGATTCGTGGCTGATTCGCGTCCGTCACGTCCGGCTTCGATGTCGAACGTCACAGCCTGACCATCGGCGAGGCTGCGGATGCCTGCACGCTCCAGCGCCGTGATGTGAACGAACACGTCCTTCTTGCCGCCTTCCGGAGCAATGAAGCCGAAACCCTTGGTAGCGTTAAACCATTTCACGGTGCCTTTGGCCATCGTGACGTCTCCTTACAAGTTCCGCCCGCGGTATGCGGCGGCGTGGCTCAGTCAGCGCAAGATCGAAAGACTGTGGCCGTATGCGGGAGACAGGTATCGATAGGGACGTCGCACCTTCAGGATGCAATTTTTGCGTGAGAAATCAAGAAATTTTGGAAGGCAGCGCAGGGTTGTGAAAGCCTGGCGTGACGAAAGCCGGTGTGGCGTGGCGGCAGCAGTGCTTTTCGTCCTGATGTATAAGACAATCCCAAGCCGCACACGGCACCGCCAGACTCTCTTGATGCCGCAATGCAGCAGACATAAAATTACAAAAAATCATGTCACCTGATTGTAATATTGCGCAAAGAAGATATTTTCACGCTGCGGCGGGGTGATTCTGCGCCGCGGCATGACGCAGCAGGAGGCCACATGGCACTGGACACACATCCGCAGATCGTCGCGTATGACGCGCCACAAAAGGACCTCTACGCGGTTGGCGAATTTCCGCCGTTGGGCCATGTTCCGGCGCAAATGCACGCCTGGGCGATCCGGCGCGAGCGTCACGGCAACCCGGATACCGCGATGCTGGCCGAGGTGGTGGACACACCCAAGATCGACTCAGGCGAGGTGCTGGTTCTGGTGATGGCGGCGGGGGTCAATTACAACGGCGTCTGGGCCGCGTTGGGTCAGCCGATCAGCCCGTTTGATGGCCACGGGCAGCCTTTCCATATTGCGGGGTCGGATGCGTCGGGCATCGTCTGGGCGGTGGGCGAAAAGGTCACGCGCTGGAAGTTCGGCGACGAGGTGGTGATCCACTGCAATCAGGACGACGGCGACGACGAGGAATGCAATGGCGGTGACCCGATGTTTTCGCCCAGCCAGAGGATCTGGGGATATGAGACCCCGGACGGCAGTTTCGCGCAGTTCACGCGGGTGCAGGCGCAGCAGCTCATGGCGCGCCCCCGGCATCTCACGTGGGAGGAATCGGCCTGCTATACCCTGACGCTGGCGACCGCCTACCGGATGCTGTTCGGGCATGAACCGCATGATCTGAAACCCGGCCAGAACGTGCTGGTCTGGGGGGCGTCGGGTGGGCTTGGGTCGTATGCCATCCAGTTGATCAACACGGCGGGCGGCAATGCGATCGGAGTGATTTCCGATGAGGACAAGCGCGCGTTCGTCATGGGGCTGGGAGCAAAGGGCGTCATCAACCGCAAGGATTTCAACTGCTGGGGCCAGATGCCCACGGTCAACAGCCCCGAATACGCCATCTGGAACAAGGAGGCGCGCCGTTTTGGAAAGGCGATCTGGGATATCACCGGCAAGGGCGTCAGTGTCGATATCGTGGTCGAACATCCGGGCGAGGCGACGTTTCCGGTCTCGGCGCTGGTGTGCAAAAAGGGCGGCATGGTGGTGATCTGTGCGGGCACCACAGGGTTCAACTGCACCTTCGACGTTCGCTATATGTGGATGCACCAGAAGCGTCTGCAGGGCAGCCATTTCGCGCATCTGAAACAGGCGTCGGCGGCGAACAAGCTGATGATCGAACGGCGGCTTGACCCGTGCTTGTCCGAGGTTTTTCCGTGGGACGAAATCCCGCTGTCGCATATGAAGATGCTTCAAAACGCCCATAAACCGGGCAATATGGCGGTGCTGGTGCAGGCCCCCCATGCCGGTTTGCGCACCTTTGATGATACGCTGGAGGCCAGTCGCGCGCGGTAATCCGCCAGAAGACCGCCCGATTGCGATAATTTTAGGTAAATACCGGTATCGATGAACGCAGCGTCAGCCGCGCACCCTTGACGTGTGATGTCATGGTGTCACGGTCGAAGGGAAGTTTTGTTTCCGATTCGTGAACAATAAGCCCAGCGGAGCCGTCATGCGTCACGATTGGATTTTCGACGTGCTGACCGATCTGTTGGCCTATTCGCGGCAAAATGACCTGCCGGCATTGGCGCACCGTGTCGAAGACGCGCTGCAAGTCGCCCGACTCGAAGTGGAGGCCGATATGAGCCGATGCTCTGCTGACAAGATGGTATTCCGGCGGGACGGGCGGGCGAACTAGGTGCTGTGATTCCGTGTATCGGCCGATACCCCCCTCGCCACGCCTGCGCGGCACGGATAAGGTCGCGCCATGCAGATGCCAGCACTTTCCTTTTCCGATGATCAGGCCGAAGCCTATGACCGCGTGGCTGATCAGCTGCGTGGCATGGGGGTTGATCTGGAGAATGCGACCCTGACGCCGATGGCCGAGGGAAAGGCCAGCGTTCTGGCCGTGGTGGGCAAGGCGGGGTCGGGCAAGACCATGCTTCTGGCCAGTCTTTACAAGGCGTTGAAGGGCGCGGGCGTCGATATCGTCTCGGGCGATTACGAGGGGCGTCGCCGCAAAGATCGCCGCACACTGGCCATTCTGGCCCCGACGAACAAGGCGGCCAGCGTGTTGCGGCTGCGCGGTGTTCCGGCAACGACGATTCACAGGATCCTCTATACGCCGCTTTACGACCCCCAATATGAAAAGATCGCCGAATGGCTGGCGGGCAATCTGCCCCGGCCGGTGGTGGAAGGTCTGACCGATCTGGCGCTGGACCGGGCCAAAGCGTTCTATGATGGTGTGCCGTCGATTCCCGGCGCTTTGGCGGCTGCGGGCTTGCGGGGCAGCGATTTCATCAAGGGCTGGAAACGGCGCGAAGAGCCGCTGGATATCGGGTTCGTCGACGAATCCTCGATGCTGGATCAGCGCCAGTTCGACGATCTGCGCGAGATTTTTCCGACTTTGGTGCTGTTTGGTGACCCGGCGCAGTTGGCCCCGGTGGGGCAATCGGGCGAAATGGTGTTCGAGACGCTGGGCGAAACGCGCAAGCTGGTGCTGAGCCGCATCCACCGTCAGGCCGAGGGCAACCCGATTCTCGATCTGGCGCATGCCCTGGCCGACCCTTCGGTGGGGTTCGAGGCGTTCGAGCGGCTGGTCGAAGACGCCGCCCGCCGGGACAACCGGGTGGTGGTGGCCGAGCGGGTGGACAGTCAGATGATGGCGAGAAGCCCGGTTCTGGTCTGGCGCAATGCCACGCGCATAAGGCTGATCACGGCATTCCGTGCCGCCCACGGCGCACCCGATTTTGAACTGATCCCCGGCGAACCGCTGATCTGTGACGGCATCGAATTGCCGCTGAAACACCGCAAGAAGCGCATTGATCTGGAGGCGCGGGGTCTGATCAAGGGCGCGCAGGTCATCTATATGGGGCCGGGCAACCGCGACGGGTTTGCCAAGCTGCATGTGGTGGGGGCGGAAGAGCCGCAGGTCTCGGCGGCAAGTATCATAAAGATCGAAAAGCCGGGCGAGGAAGAGCCGTTCATCCCGTCGGCCGCACGCATGGGGGCGGCTTTCCTGCACGGGGCCGCGGTCACGATCCACAAGGCGCAAGGCTCGCAATGGGATACGGTGCAGGTGTTCGCGCCCGATCTGTTTGCGGCAGCCCAGTCGGGCCGGATGGAGGC
>JBGSRQ010000387.1:0-5311 GCA_041737515.1 Rhodobacterales bacterium
ATACAGAGGGTTCGTGACCAAAGCCGAGGCAGCGACCACCATCGCCGAATAGCCAAAACCGCAATAGCCTCGCACGAACGCCGCACCCAGAATGGCGAACCCCATCCAGGCAACCGCAGCAGGGCCAAGGTCAAAGAACATCAGACGGTTTGCACCCGCATATCGGCCTTCGAGATGCCCGCCACCTCGACCGGCTTTTTCATCGCATCGCGGCGGAACGGCTCGCCCAGTTCCTGATTGATCATCGCCTCGATCAGGGTGGTCTTGCCATGGTTCATCTGATCGTCGATGGCTTTGGCAAGGGCCGCCGTCAACTCATCCATCGTGCGGGCGACAACGCCTTGCAAGCCGCAGGCCCTGGCGATGCCTGCGTAAGACACGCCCTCATCCAGTTCGGTGCCGACGAAGTTATCCTGATACCAAAGCGTCGAATTGCGCTTTTCCGCACCCCATTGATAGTTGCGGAACACCACCTGCGTGATCGCGGGCCATTCCGGGCGGCCAATCGCGGTCAGTTCCGTCACCGCGATGCCGAATGCCCCATCCCCCGAAAAGCCGACCACCGGCACATCCGGGCAGCCGATCTTGGCCCCGATGACCGAGGGCAGGCCGTAACCACAGGGTCCGAACAGCCCCGGCGCCAGATATTTGCGCCCCGCCTCGAAACTGGGATAGGCATTGCCGATGGCACAGTTGTTGCCGATATCGCTGGAGATGATCGCATCCTTCGGCAGCGCCGACTGGATCGCGCGCCACGCCATGCGCGGACTCATCCATTCGGGCTTGGCCTTGCGGGCGCGCGCGTTCCAGGTGGTGCCCGCATCGTCATCTTCGTGGTCCATCGACGACAACGCCTGCGCCCAGGCCGATTTGGTTTGCGCAACGTTCGCCTTGCGCGCCTCCCGGCCCGCATCACCGGCACTGCGCGACAGTTGCGACAGCAGGCCCTCGGCCACCTTTTTCGCATCGCCGACAATGCCGACACTGACCGGCTTGGTCAGCCCGATGCGGTCGGGGTTGATATCAACCTGAATGATGCGCGCGCCCTTGGGCCAGTAGTCCATCCCATACCCCGGCAGGGTCGAGAACGGATTAAGCCGCGTGCCAAGGCACAGTACCACATCGGCTTGCGCGATCAATTCCATCGCGGCCTTGGAACCGTTGTATCCCAACGGCCCGACGAACAGCGGATGCGACCCCGGGAAGGCGTCGTTGTGCTGATAGCCGACGCAAACCGGAGCCGAAAGCCGTTCGGCCAACGCGATGCTGGCCGGGATCGCACCGCCCAGCACAACGCCCGCTCCGTTCAGGATGACCGGAAACTTGGCGCTGCTCAGCAAGGCCGCCGCCTGGGCGATTGCCGCCTCGCCACCCGAAGGCCGCTCGAACTCCACGATCGCGGGCAACTCGATGTCGATCACCTGCGTCCAGTAATCGCGCGGCATGTTGATCTGTGCCGGGGCCGACGCGCGCTTGGCATTCAGGATCACCCGGTTCAGCACTTCGGCCACGCGGGACGGGTCGCGGACTTCTTCCTGATAGGCGACCATGTCGGCAAACAATGCCATCTGCTCCACCTCCTGAAAGCCACCCATGCCGATTGTCTTGTTGGCGGCCTGCGGCGTGACCAGAAGCAGCGGCGTATGGTTCCAGTAGGCCGTTTTCACGGCGGTGACAAAGTTGGTGATGCCGGGGCCGTTCTGCGCGATCATCATGCTCATCCGACCGGTCGCGCGGGTGAATCCATCGGCCATCATCCCGCCTGACCCTTCATGCGCGCAATCCCAGAAGGTGATGCCCGCCTTGCCGAAAATATCCGAGATCGGCATCATCGCCGACCCGATGATGCCAAAGGCATTGTCGATGCCGTGCATCTGCAGAACTTTGACAAAGGCTTCTTCGGTGGTCATCTTCATGGCAAATCCTCCTGGCGGTTCAGCCTCTTTTACGGGCGCGCCCCGGACCGGGTTAGGGCCAGCGCCGGGGGCTCACTAGGACCAGTTTCATCAATTGCTTGCGCAATCAGCGCAACCCCCTCGGCGATGCGCGCATTGGAGATCGACGAATAGGCCAGACGGTAGCAATCGCGCGGCGCATCACCAGCGGCAAAGAACACCCGCCCCGGCTCGATCAGCACCCCGCGGGCCTGCAGCCGCAGTGCCAGCGCTTCGGTATCCACCCCCTCGGCCCGCATCCAGACCGATGATCCGCCAAACCCGCCCTGCCCCGCCATGCGCAGCCCCTGTGCGGCAATCGCCTCGTCCATCAGCGTGCGGCGACGCCGGTACGCGGCCTTCATCCGGTTGATCAGCGCATCATAATGCCCAAGCGAAAGGAAATACGCGACGGTGCGCTGTATATGGCCGGGCGGATGGCGCAACACAGCCGCCCGCAAGGCCCGAGCCTCGGCAATGAAACCTTCAGGGGCCACCAGATAGCCAAGCCGTATGCCCGGAAACAGCGATTTGGAAAACGACCCCGCATAGACAACCCGCCCCTCGCGATCCAATGACTTGAGCGACGGTGCCGCCGGTTTCAGAAACGACATCTCGAATTCGTAATCATCCTCGACGACCACGAAATTCCGTGCCGATGCCGCCTCCAGCAACGCCAGCCGTCGTGCCAGCGGCATCGTCGCATTCGTCGGGCAATGGTGGCTTGCGGTGGTGAACACCACATCGGCCCCCAACGGCAGCGCGTCCGGCGGCAACCCGTCGCTGTCCACATCCACCGGCGCAATCGCACAGCCCGTCTGCTGCAGAATTCCACGCAACCCCGGATATCCAGGGTTCTCCATCACCGCCCGCCGCCCCGGAGCCAGCAAAACCTGCGCCGCAAGCCAAAGCGCATTCTGCGCCCCCATCGTCAGCAAAACCTGACCGGGTTGTGCCGAAATTCCGCGCCGCGGCAGAATGTTGCGCAGGATGTATTCGATCAGCAGCGGATCATCGCGCTCGTAGTAATCCGATGTCAGCGTCTCGAAATCCCGCTTGCCCAACGCGCGCAACGCGCAAAGCCGCCAGTTCTGATGATCGAAAAGCGACGCATCCGGCTGCCCGTAGATGAACGGATAGGCATAGCTGCGCCAGTTCTCGGGCTTGACGATCCGGTGTCCCGCCGCGCCCCTTGCCTGAGACAATGCCGCATAATCCACCGTTTCGATGCCAGGCGCACTTGCCGGAAACTCCGCCTGACGCGGCGCCGTCTCCGACACGAAATACCCCGACCGCCCGCGAGAGGTCAGATAATCCGACGAAACAAGATCGGCATAAGCCAGCGTCACCGTGATCCGCGCCACCCCAAGATGTGTGGCCAGCCCGCGTGACGACGGCATCCGCTCGCCCGCCCGGTAACGCCCCGAAACGATCCCTTCCGCCACCATCTGCCGGATTTGCTGCTGCAGCGTGCCGGTGAACACAGGCGCAAGAAAAAAGCTGTCGGCAGGAATGGACATGCTGGACCTATGGCAGCGTTGCGCTGGCCTTATTCCAGCCCCCGCTTTACCGGAAAGTCAATCCAGCGCCGACCCTGGCTTCATCTTTGCCCAAATACTCACAAGACCTGAGCCCCTCCGCCGAAGGCGGAAGGGTGAGGCAAAAGGCATGCGCCGCAGGCGTGCACTCAGATCACCGCCCGCGCCGCGTCAGACTGTGGCCGCTTTTCAGCCGAATACCTTCGTCAAAGCCACATCGATCGCGCCGGTGATCTCGTCAATGTCATCGGCCGTCGCAATCAGCGCAGGTGACAGGCACAAAGTGTTGTTGAAGCCCGGCAGACTGCGGTTTGTCATGCCGATGATCACCCCCTGCGCCATGCAGTCGGCGACCACCGCCGCGACCTTCTTTTCATCCGCAGGCTCGCGGGTGCCCCGGTCAGCCACCAGTTCGGCGCCGCAAAACAGCCCCGCACCGCGCACATCGCCGATCACGGCATGTTTTTCGGCCAGGGCGCGCAGGTTCGACAAAACCCGGTCGCCCATCGCCAGCGTGTTGTCCAACAGCCCCTCATCCTCGATGATGCGCATGTTCTCCAGTGCCGCCGCAGGCCCGGAGGTGCAGCCGCCAAAGGTCGAGATATCGCGGAAATAGCTCAACGGATCGCTGGGATCATCCTTGAACATGTCGAACACTGCCTCGGTGGTGACCGCACAGGAAATCGCCGCATAGCCCGAGGCCACGCCCTTGGCCATGGTCACGAAATCCGGCTTGATTCCGAAATTCTGATAGCCGAACCAGGTGCCGGTGCGGCCCACGCCGCACACCACTTCGTCGATATGGATCAGGATGTCATGCTTGCGGCAAATCTCCTGCACCCGGTCCCAGTATCCCGCCGGGGGCACGATCACGCCGCCACCTGCCGTCACCGGCTCCAGACAGATCGCGCCGATCGTATCGGGGCCTTCGCGCAGGATCACCTCCTCGATCGCATCAGCCGCGCGCTCGCCATAGTTCGCGACATCCCACTGCTTGCGGTATTCCAGGCAATGCGGCACTTCCACGAACCCCGGCGTGAACGGGCCATACTGTGCATTGCGCTGTGGCTGACCGCCAGCCGACAGCGCAGTGATGGTGGTGCCGTGATAATCACGCTCGCGGTACAGGATCTTGGACTTTTTCCCACCGTGATGCCGGTGCGAGATCTGGCGCACCATCTTGAACACCTTCTCGTTCGCTTCCGACCCCGAGTTCGCATAGTAGACCCGGCTCAGCCCCGGCATCTTGGAAATCAGCTTTTCTGCAAACAACGAACCGGGGATCGAGCCTGCCGAGCCCGCAAAATAGTTCAGCTTGATCAACTGGTCGCGCACGGCATCAGCGATCGACACGCGGCCGTAACCCACGTTCACTGTCCACACACCGCCCGACACGCCGTCGATATGTTCCTTGCCGCGCGCATCCCAGACCCGCATCCCCTTGCCCTCGACGATGATGCGCGGATCGACCGTCTCGAATGTCTTGTGCTGGATCAGATGGTGCCAGACATGCGCCTTGTCGGCATCGACCACGCCCGAGATATCGTTGCTGTATCCGCGTCCGTCCATGATGATCTCCTGACTGGCGGGCAGTTGAGCCCGGGCTTTGCATGCTTTCGGCGATCATCCGGCATCGCCGAGGCAAATCTTAGGGCCAGTCTGGCGCACGCGCTAGCACCAGTTTTGCCATCCTTGCACAGAATGTCACTCTGGTCCCTTTTGTCGCAGCGCCTTTTGCCCAAAGACCCGCGCCGGCGCCGTGTCGGGTGCTGCCCCGCCGCTCCGGGATCGGACAGAGGCAGGGCCACAAGCCGCCGGAAGCCGCCGTCAGGCCGCGCG
>JBGSRQ010000338.1:0-3890 GCA_041737515.1 Rhodobacterales bacterium
GCACGGCCACGGTCGTCACCCCCGCGCCCGAACCCGGGCAGCACCGCGTTGCCCGCGGCGAAACCGCCCTGACCATTGCCGCGCGCTACAACACCACGCCCGAGGCATTGGCAAGCTGGAACGGTCTGGGCAAGGATCTGAGCGTGCGTGAAGGCCAGTTCCTGATGATTCCGCCCGCAAGTGCCGTGGCCACGAGGACCGAGGTTACCGCCCCGGGTGAGCAGACGCCGGCGCCGCTGCCACCCTCGGCCGCCAAACCGCTGCCCGTTGAAAAACCCACACCGGCCGTCACCGCCACGGGAGCGAAATCGCCGGTGGAAGGCACGCCGCCCTCTCCCGATCTTGGCGCGCAGCAGACCGTTGCAGGGTCGGGCGGCAAATTTGCCAATCCGCTGGCCGGGGGGGCAATCATCCGCACCTTCTCGCCGCCCAAAAGCCAGGGCATCGACATTTCCGCCAGCCCCGGCGCACCGGTTGTGGCCGCCGGTGACGGCAGTGTTGCCGCCATAACCAAGAACACCGTGGGCGTGCCCATCGTGGTGATCAAACATTCCGACGGCGTGTTGACGGTATACGGCGGGGTTGATGCGCTGACCGTGGCCAAAGGTGCCACCGTCAAGCGTGGGCAGAAAATCGGCGTTCTGCGGGCAGGCGATCCGTCCTTCCTGCACTTTGAAGTGCGCAAGGGCCTGAATGCCGTCGACCCCGAGGGATTCATCAACTAGGCCGCGCAAGCCTTTGGTTTCGAGAAGTTTCTAGATGCGAACGCCATGTCGCGCGGCAAGGTCCGTAAAAAACTGCCAGGCCACGCGGCCGGACCGAGCACCGCGCGTGGCCTGCCATTCAATCGCCTCGGCCCGCAGGGTTTCGGGGTCGATGCTGACACCGTATGCGGCGCAATAGCCCTCGATCATCGCCAGATATTCATCCTGCGAACAGGGGTGAAAGCCCAGCCACAGCCCGAAGCGGTCTGACAACGACACCTTCTCCTCTACCGCTTCCGAGGGGGAAATCGCGGTCGAACGCTCATTCTCGATCATGTCGCGCGGCATCAGATGGCGGCGGTTCGAGGTCGCGTAAAGGATCACATTGTCGGGCCGCCCTTCGATGCCGCCATCCAGAATGGCTTTCAGCGATTTGTAATGCTGATCATCATGGCTGAACGACAGATCATCGCAAAACAGGATGAACCGGGCCTGTGCCCCGCGCAGATGGGCCAGAAGGCGGCTGACCGAAGGCAGGTCCTCGCGGCTAAGCTCCACGATTTTCAAGGGCAGGCCATCTGCGCGAACTTTTGCGTGCACCGCCTTGACAAGACTTGATTTTCCCATTCCCCGCGCGCCCCACAAAAGGGCGTTGTTGGCGGGCAGGCCTGCGGCGAAGTGGCGGGTATTCTCCATCAGGATGTCGCGCGCGCGGTTCACCCCGATCAGCAGCGAAAGATCAACCCGCGCCACCTGCGCCACAGGTTCAAGCCGGTCTGGTAACGTGTGCCAGGCAAAGGCGTCAGCGGCGTCAAGGTCGGGGGCTGCCATCGGCGCGGGGCTAAGCCGTTCCAGCGCTTCGGCAATCCGGTGCAGCAGGGCGTCGTTGGTCACGCCTTGCCCCCGGCTTCGGCCTCGTCTTCCTCGTCATCCTCGAACCACAGGCCTTGGGCGCGCAACTCTGCCTCACGCTTTTTCTCGATCCGGCGGATCAGGAAAATCGACACTTCATAAAGCGGATAGATCGCGCAGAACAAAATCAGTTGCGACATCATCTCGGGCGGGGTTGCCACGGCGCACAGGATCAGGATCAGCACGATCGCGTATTTCCGCGTAGCCGCCAACCCGCGCGAGGTGATCAACCCGGCCTTGCCCATCAGCGTCAGCAACACAGGCAACTGGAAACACAGGCCGAACGCCATGATGAAGCTGGTGGTCAGGCTCAGGTATTGTTCCATCGAGCCTTGGAAAGAAATGCCCGCCGTGCCGGGAGGAGCCGGCACAACGGCACCCGCTACAGCCCCCAAATCCACACCGCCCTGTTGAAATGTAAGGAAAAACCGGAATGCCAGCGGCAGAACGATGTAATAGGCAAAGGTCGAACCGATGATGAACATCGCTGGTGAGGCCAGAAGGAACGGCAGGAATGCGTTTTTTTCGGTGCGATACAGTCCCGGCGCCACGAACCGCCACATCTGGTATGCGATGATCGGAAAAGACAGTGCAATCCCCCCCATGACCGAGATGCGGATGGCGACGAAAAAGCCCTCTTGCAGCTTGATCATGACAAGATTGCAGGCATCTCCCTGATCGGCCAGGGCGTTGCAGACGGGCACGGTCAGAAAGTTGAAAATCTCGCGGTAGAAGGGAAAGCAGATCAGCATCGCTAGGATGAACGCGCCCAGCGAATACATGATCCGGTTGCGCAGTTCGGCCAGGTGTTCGATCAGCGGTGCGGCACTGCCGTCAATATCTTCAGAGGCGGTCATGCGTCACCCTTTTGTGCGGCGGGCTTTTGTGCGGTGGGCTTTTGTGCGGTGGGCTTTTTGGCGGCCGGTTTTCGGGTTGCAGGTCTGGGCGCGGGTTTCGCAGCAGCCGCTGCCGCAACCTTCGCTGCCGCAACCTTCGGGGCAGCCTTGGCCCGCGCGGGCTTTGACGGGGCCGCATCGGCCAGATCAGCCGCCATTTCGGCCTTGATCGCACGGGCTTGCGCTGCAGCCGCGCGTTTGGCTGCCTGCTGATCAGCCAGCGCCTGCGTGGCGGGGCCCATGAATTTCTCGTCCGGTGCTGCGGGCTTGGGCGCATCCGGGTCGGGTTGCGCCTTGGTTGTCGCACTGGGCTTTTTCATCGGGTCCCAGCTTTCGAACTTGGCCGCCGCACCCTTGATCGCATCCAGCCCCATCGACTTGGGCGAGGCGATGTTGCGCAAGTCCTTGGCCACATCCTTTACGCCCGTCTCATCCGCCGCCGATTCCATCGCGCGCGAAAATTCCCGCGCCATGCCGCGCGCCTTGGCGGTAAAGCGTCCCACCGTGCGGAACATGTCGGGCAGGTCCTTGGGGCCGATGACGATCAACGCCACGACGCCCACGACCATCATTTCGCTCCAGCCGATATCAAACATGGTGGTTCATCCGAATGCGAACGGGCTGCGGTATCAGACCTTGTCTTTTTCGGTGGGTGTGACGTCGCGCACGTCTTCCACCGACTTCGCGGCATCATCGGTTTCTTCCTTGATGCCCTTCTTGAAGGCATTGATGCCTTTGCCGACTTCGCCCATCAGGCTGGACACCTTGCCGCGCCCGAACATGACAAGGACAACAACAGCGATCAGAATGATGCCGGGCAGGCCGATATTGTTCAACATAGGTCAACTCCCTGGTTGCGGCGCATGCCGCGTGAATATCATCTGGTCGATCTAAGCCCATGATCCGCCGGATCAAAGATGCAAAAGACAGGCGGAGCGCGTCTGCTGACAGTAATATGTCAGTTGACCCCCCGTTGACGGCCAGCACCGCACCGCCCAGACTGCGGGGATGAGCAGAAATGACCGCTTTTTCGATCTGATCCAGCTTTTGCGCGACGGGCGTCTGCACCGGGCGTCCGATCTTGCGCAGGCTTTGGGGGTCTCGACGCGCACGATCTGGCGCGACATGGCGGTTCTGAACGGGTCGGGCCTGCCGGTGTCAGGCGAGCGCGGCGTGGGCTACATTCTACGCGCACCGATCACCCTGCCCCCGATGATTCTGACGAATGAGGAGTTGGAGGCGCTGTCGCTTGCGCTGCGCCGTCTGGGCGAAGATGCCGACCATCCGCTGTCGCGCGCGGCACGGGGATTGGCCGCAAAAATCACCGCCACAGCACCGCAGGCCGCCCCCGTCAGCGAGGGCTGACGCCAAACACATG
>JBGSRQ010000409.1:0-6819 GCA_041737515.1 Rhodobacterales bacterium
GAGCGACAATCCCGGCACCACCAGACTTCCCCCCGGGTCGATGAGACGGAAATACGGCGTGCCCTCGGTCAGCCCTTCGTCCGTCAAACCCGTGGCGGGGTCTGCCGACATCGCATAGGTCGATGAATAGCCTTCGTCGAAGGTAATCGCATGCGGCAGACCCGCCAGCACGGCCGTGAATTTGCGTTCGACCTGTGCCTCGATCCGGGCGGGAATCCAGTCGTCGCCGGCGTGCCCATCAGCCTGCCAGAGAAACGGCAGCGTCACCTTGCAATCATGCGTGAAGTCCTGCAGCGTCGGCACGTTCCATACATAGATTTCAGTGCTTTCGGCGCTGCGCCGGACAAGTTCCCGGATATCGGGCGCTGTCATCCGTTCATCCAGTTGCACCTTGGCCGGGACGCCGGCGTGCCACAAGGCATCATGGTCAAGCCTGCCGCGCCAGCAAAAGGCAAGCGGGCGCAGCAAGGCGCCATCCACCAGCGGCCAGACCGTCTTGCCATCCCGAACGCCGTTTGTCTGGCAGTACGAGGCGATATGGTCCCCGTTGCCGACAAGCGATTCCATGAACCGGCCCGGATGATATCCCAGCCGCAGATCGGCGTGGTCCGCCGGGCTCTGCAGAATCCGCCAGCCGCTGCCCGGCGCGTCTCGCTGCCCCTCGTCATAAAGGACAATCGCCTGCACTTCTGGCAGTCCATCCAGATAGGCGCCCAGTGTCGTATAGGTCAGCCCCGCCTCAAGCTGATCGCGATTGATGCCAGCGAAAAACTGGACCCGCGGCGCGATCATCACGAACAGCGCGAGCCCCCCCGCCAAAGCGAACACGGCAAGTGCGCCTGCCGCAACCACCCACCGCTTGCGCAATGGTGACACCGGCGCTGTCCGGTCAGTCGATCATCGGCAACAGTGCATCCAGCGATTTCTTTGCATCGCCATAGAACATCCGGGTGTTTTCCTTGAAGAACAGCGGGTTCTCGATGCCGGAATAGCCGGTGCCCTGCCCGCGCTTGGAAACGAACACCTGTTTCGCCTTCCAGCATTCCAGCACTGGCATGCCTGCGATGGGGCTGTTGGGGTCTTCCTGTGCGGCGGGGTTCACGATGTCATTTGACCCGATGACGATGGCCACGTCGGTTGACGGGAAATCGTCGTTGATCTCGTCCATCTCCAGCACGATGTCATATGGCACCTTCGCCTCGGCCAGAAGCACGTTCATGTGGCCGGGAAGGCGGCCCGCAACCGGATGAATGGCAAAGCGCACCGTCTTGCCCTTGGCGCGCAGCTTGCGGGTCAACTCGCTGACCGATTGCTGTGCTTGCGCCACCGCCATGCCGTAGCCCGGAATGATGATGATGCTGTCAGCATCGTTCAGGGCGGCTGCAACACCTTCAGTGTCGATCGCGACCTGTTCGCCCGCAATCTCCATCGCAGGGCCGGTGGTATTGCCGAAGCCACCAAGGATCACCGACACAAAGCTGCGGTTCATCGCCTTGCACATGATGTAGCTAAGGATCGCGCCGGAGGATCCAACCAGCGCGCCAACCACGATCAGCAGATCGTTCGACAGTGAAAAACCGATCGCCGCCGCCGCCCAGCCCGAATAGCTGTTGAGCATGGAAACGACGACCGGCATGTCCGCCCCGCCGATGCCCATGATCAGATGATAGCCGATGAACCCTGCCAGCAGCGTCATCACGATCAGCGCCCAGGGGCCTGAACCGTTGAAATACATAACCATCAGGATCAGCGACAGCGCCGCCGCCGCGGCATTCAGCATATGCCCGCCAGGCAATTTGGTCGCCTTGCCGTCAACCTTGCCCGCCAGTTTGCCATAGGCAATGACCGACCCGGTAAAGGTGACCGCACCGATGAACACGCCCAGAAACACTTCGATCTTCAGGATGTCGATTTCCAGCGCCGATTTCTGCGCGACCTTCTGCGCAAAGCCTTTGAGTGCCGCCAGACCGTCGGCATCACTGGCCGCGTGAAGGGTTGCCACCCGAACCATCTCGATTTCCGAGTTGAAGCCGATGAACACCGCAGCCAAACCAACAAGACTGTGCATTGCCGCCACAAGTTGCGGCATTTCGGTCATCTGCACGCGCTGCGCCACCACCCAGCCAATGGCGCCGCCAATGCCGATCATGATCAGCGAGGCGAACCAGTTGCCGGCACCGGGGCCGACAAGCGTGGCCGCCACCGCAAGCGCCATGCCCGCAATTCCGTACCAGACCGCGCGTTTGGCGCTTTCCTGTCCCGACAAGCCGCCCAGAGACAAGATGAACAGAACAGCCGCAACCACATAGGCCGCCGTCGTGAATCCGTATTCCATGACGCGCCCCTTACGATTTCTGGAACATGGCGAGCATGCGCCGTGTCACCATGAAGCCACCGAAAATGTTTATCCCCGCCATCAGGATGGCCAGCGCAGCCAGCAGAACCACAAGATAGTTCCCCGATCCGATCTGCAGCAGCGCGCCCAGAATGATGATCGACGAGATCGCGTTGGTGATTGCCATCAGGGGCGTGTGCAGGCTGTGGCTGACGTTCCAGATGACCTGAAAGCCCACGAAACAGGCCAGCACAAAGACCACGAAATGCTGCATGAAACTTGCGGGCGTATACAGCCCCGCCAGCAGGATCAGCCCGCCGCCAATCGCCAGCAGTCCAACCTGATTGCGGGTCTGGGTCTGGAATGCGGCCACTTCCCTGGCGCGCATTTCCGCAGGCGTCAGGACTTTTTCCTTGGGCTTGGGCTTGGCTGCCGCAATCGCCGCGATCTTTGGCGGTGGTGGCGGGAAGGTGACGGCCCCGGCATGGGCAACGGTTGCCCCCCGGATCACGTCATCTTCCATGTTCTGATTGATCTCACCGTCCTTCTTTGGTGTAAGATCGGCCAGCATATGACGGATATTGTTGGAATAAAGCGTCGACGATTGCGCTGCCATCCGGCTGGGAAAATCGGTATACCCCACGATGGTCACGCCATTGTCGCTGACGATCTTGGCGTCGGGCACGGTCAGATCGCAGTTCCCGCCACGTTCGGCGGCAAGGTCCACGATCACCGATCCGGGTTTCATCATCGCCACCATATCGGCGGTCCAGAGCTTTGGCGCAGGCCGTCCCGGGATAAGCGCGGTGGTGATCACGATATCCATGTCGGGTGCAAGTTCGCGGAACTTCGCAAGCTGCTTGGCCTGAAAAGCGGGGGTCGAGGGCGCGGCATAGCCGCCCGTCGCGGCCCCGTCGGGCAATTCCGAGGCGTCAAATTCCAGATACACGAAGCTTGCGCCCATCGATTCGATCTGTTCCGCCACTTCGGGGCGCACGTCAAAGGCATTCACGATCGCGCCAAGGCTGGTGGCCGTGCCAATTGCGGCCAGACCAGCCACACCCGCGCCCACGACCAGCACCTTGGCGGGCGGAACCTTGCCTGCGGCGGTCACTTGCCCGGTGAAGAACCGCCCGAAGTTCGACCCCGCCTCGATCACCGCGCGGTAGCCTGCGATATTGGCCATCGACGACAGCGCATCCATCTTTTGCGCCCGTGAAATGCGCGGCACCATGTCCATCGCAATCACCGTCGCCCCCTTGGCGGCCACGGCTTTCAGAAGGGCTTCGTTCTGCGCAGGCCAGAAGAACGAGATCAGAGTCTGCCCCTCGCGCAGCAGTTTGACCTCTTTATCCTCGGGGCCGCGCACCTTGACGACAACATCGGCGGCCTTGAAAAGCGCGGCCGCGGTTTTCACCACCTCGACGCCTGCCGCCTGATAGGCCGCATCGGAAAATCCGGCACGAAGCCCTGCTCCGGCCTCGATCACGCAGGTATGGCCCAGTTTCTGCAACTGCGACGCCGAATCGGGCGTCATCGCCACACGGGCCTCGCCTTCGAAAATTTCCGCTGGTGCGCCTATCTTCACGTCGTCTCCCCCGTTGGTCTGCGCCGGTCGCGCAACATTATTCCGCGCCCGACAATGCCGTGCAGGATTTGATTGCGCAACCCCCCGACGCCACTCGCAAAGCCCTAAATCCAGCGCCGGGTGCGCGCGGCCCATGCATCGAACTGCGGGCCGAAATGGATGCGCAGCTTCGCCTCTTCGGCCAGAATGAAACGACGCTGAATGACCGCCATGAAGATCAGGACCAACGGCAGGGCCAGCGGCACATCGAGGCGCAGGATAACCCCCGCCAACACCAACGCATCGCCAAGGTAGATCGGGTTGCGTGACAGCCGGAAGATGCCGCCCGTCACCAGTGCAGAGGGATCGGCACGCGGAATGAAGGTGGTGCGGGCCAGCATCATCTGCACCACGGCGATGCCCATCAGCGCGAACCCGGCGAGCATGATGAAGGTGCCGACCCTGTGCCCGGCAGGCCCGAAAAAGCCTGCCCCCGCCACGCGGTCCAGCATCCAGACGATGCTCAACGCCGCAATCAGCCAGACCGGCGGCCAGTCCAGAATGCGCGCCATGATACCACCCCCGCTTGTTTCGCTGACTGTTGCCTGCAAAAGCGCCACCTGCAAGGCGCAAAGATGCGCGGCCTTGCCGGGCGATCCGGATCGGTGCAGGTTGCGCGCAACCAATGACAGGACCCTTCATGACCACCGATTTCGCAGCCACCCGCGCCATGTTCGATCTGCCCGACGGCATCACCTATCTGGACGGCAATTCGCTTGGCCCCTTGCCCCGCGCAGCGGCGGCAAAGGTTGCGGCCTGTGTCACGGATGAATGGGGCAAGATGCTGATCACCGGCTGGAACAAGGCCGGATGGATGGACCAGCCCGCACGCGTGGGCGACCGGATCGGGCGGCTGATCGGGGCCGAAGCGGGATCGGTCGTGATGGGCGACACGCTGTCGATCAAGGTTTACCAGGCGCTCGCCTCGGCGCTCGAAATGAACCCCGACCGCCGGATCATCCTGTCCGACACCGGGAATTTCCCGTCGGATCTTTACATGGCGGATGGGCTGTGCCGGACCTTGCGGGATGGTCATGTGCTGAAAACGGTGGCACCCGAAGATGTGGCCGACCATCTGGATGCGAGCGTGGCCGTGCTGATGCTGACCGAGGTCGATTACCGCACGGGCCGCAAGCACGACATGGCGGACCTGACCGCACGGGCGCAGAAAGCGGGGGTGCTGACGGTGTGGGATCTGGCACATTCGGCTGGGGCGTTGCCAGTCGATCTGGCCGGGTGCGGCGCGGATTTTGCGGTGGGGTGCAGCTACAAATACCTCAATTCCGGCCCCGGCGGGCCTGCGTTCATCTATGTGGCGCCGCGTCACGCGGGCGTGGCGCGCCCCGCGCTGTCGGGATGGCTGGGGCATGAGGCACCGTTCGCCTTTGATCTGGACTATCGCCCGGGTGCCGGGCGCGACCGGATGCGCGTGGGCACGCCCCCGGTCTTGCAGCTGGCAGCACTTGAGGCAGCGATGGATATCTGGGATCACGCGACGATCGAGGACGTACGGGCGCAGTCGATCCGTTTGGCCGACCGTTTCATCGCAGGGGTAGAGGCCGCTTGTCCGATGCTGACGCTTGCCTCGCCGCGCGACGGTGCGTTGCGCGGCAGTCAGGTCAGTTTTCACCACCCCGAGGGCTATGCGATCATGCAGGCGCTGATTGCGCGCGGCGTGATCGGCGATTTCCGCGCGCCCGCTATCCTGCGCTTTGGCCTGACGCCACTTTACATCGGCGCGGGCGATGTCGACCGTGCCGTAGCGGTGCTGGCCGAGGTGATGGCGGGCGCGCTTTGGGACCGTGCGGAGTATCGGACCCGGGCGAAAGTGACCTGACCGGGAGAGCCGTCCGCGGGGGCATCGAGCCCCCTTGGACGGCGCTGACGCGGACCGGAGCCGACGGTCTGGCAGGGCTGAACGGGCGGTGCCTTCGGCGAGGATATTTGCGTCAAAATGAAAGCCCTATCCCCCGGCAAAGGGGCTTGCGGGATCCGAGGGCCGCGGGCGTTTTGCAGGCCAGGGGCACGCCTTTGACGCTGCCGGACGGGTTTTGGCCGGTGCCGGAGGCGGCAATGTTTCGCCCGCAGGGTTCCGGATGAACCGAATTGTGAACAGATTCGGACCCGGACGCTGCCTTAGGCGTTGCACGAGACCGGGTTTTGGTGTTTCAGAATTGGCAGCAAATTATGCGAGGCAGTATGGCACGGTTGCGGATTTTCATGGCAATACTCGGTGCGGCGGTTGTTCTGGCAGGGTGCGACGCTGCGCTTGGGACCAGACCCGTGGCCACACAGGGGTCGGTGGAATCCCCGGCTTTGTCGCTTGTGCCGCCGAACGGGTTTCCTGATGCCTACACCGCGCGCGACGACGGAGAATATTCCGTACCCGCCCTGCCGGTGGCCGAGATCAACCCGCAATTCCAGCGTCAGGTCGTCGATTTTCCGGGCGACGATGCGCCGGGAACCATCATCATCAATCCGGCCGCACGCTCGTTGCATCTGGTGGTGGCGCCGAACAAGGCGATCCGCTACGGCATTGCCGTCGGGCGTGCAGGGTTTGAATGGTCGGGCGAGGCGCTGATCACCAACCGGCGCACCTGGCCGACCTGGACACCGCCAAAGGAAATGATCGAGCGTTCGCCGAAGCTTGCGAAATGGGAAAAAGGCCAGCCTGGCGGTCCGGACAATCCGCTGGGCGCGCGTGCGCTTTATCTTACGACGAACGGCGTTGATTACGGCTACCGTATCCATGGCACGCCGGAATGGCGCTCCATCGGGTCAAACGCATCGTCGGGTTGCATCCGGATGATCAATCAGGACGTGATGGATCTGTATGACAGGGTTCAGAATGGCGCGC
>JBGSRQ010000434.1:0-5494 GCA_041737515.1 Rhodobacterales bacterium
GACGGGGCGTCGTCACAAGACTTTCGCAGCGCGTCCGGGCGGTTTCCGGCAAGCTGCCGACAGGGTGCAATGCGCTGGGCCAGTTCGCTTGTGTCATCGCAGAGATGGCGTTGGCGCACCGTGGTTCCGGTGCGATACACGTCATTCCAGCAAGCGCAGCCCCGCATGCGCGCCAGCCGCGGCGGCCCGCGCATGTTGGACAGGCTTTCATCAACAAGTGCACGCAACAGATGGCATTGGCAGGCCAGAGCCCGAGCGGAATGAGGCGGGAGGGGGACATGTGCAACAGCCAGTTTCAGATATTTTGCAGGTGTTCCGGTCGTGTCCTGCAAGGCCATTTTCTGTCGTTTGCCCGGCTCTGCGGATCTTCATGACCTGCGAAATGCCTTGAAAGCCAGCAAAACAAAAACCGCGCCCGTTGCCCGGCGCGGTTTCTTCAACTTTGCAATCCCGGTGGGATCAGAGGTCTTCGCCGTCCTGGGCTGCACCCATTTCGTCGAACAACTCGGCGATCTCGAACTCGGCGGCGGCTTCGGCTTCGGCGGCAAGTTCCTGAATGGATTTGCCGGCGGCCTGCAGTTCTGCCTCTTCGGCCGAACGCGCGACGTTGATCTTGATCTTGACCGTCACTTCGGGGTGCAGCACGACCGAAACCGTGTGCATGCCCAGATCCTTGATCGGGCGGTCAAGGACCACCAGACCACGATCCACGGTAAAGCCCGCAGCGGTGGCGGCATCAGCCGCATCGCGCGTGGTGACCGAGCCATACAAAGCACCCGAATCCGAAGCGGACCGGATGATGACGAACACCTGACCGTCCAGCTTGGACGATACAGCCTCGGCCTCTTTGCGGGTTTCGAGGTTCTGGGTTTCAAGCTGCGCCTTGCGCGCCTCGAAGGACGCGATGTTGGACGGGTTTGCGCGCAATGCCTTGCCCTGCGGCAAAAGGTAGTTGCGGCCGTAACCGTCTTTCACGTTGACGACATCGCCCATCTGGCCAAGTTTGGCCACGCGCTGAAGAAGGATAACCTGCATGATGTTGCTCCTTACTTCACGGCATAGGGGAGCAGGGCAAGAAAGCGGGCGCGCTTGATCGCGCGGGCCAGCTCACGCTGCTTGATGGCGGAAACGGCAGTGATGCGCGACGGCACGATCTTGCCGCGCTCGGAGATGTAGCGCTGCAGGGTGCGGGTGTCTTTGTAGTCGATGGCCGGTGCATTGTCGCCCGAGAACGGGCAGACCTTGCGGCGGCGGAAGAATGGTTTGGTCGCCATTTGAATGTCCTTTCCTGTCTCAGATCAACGACGCGGTGCGCCGGCAAAGCCGCCACGGTCGCCGCCACTACGCTCGGGGCGGTCGCCCCGGTCACCGCGATCGGGACGGTCGCCGAACGACGGACGCTCGCGGCGTTCACCGCCAAAGCCTCCCTCGGGACGATCCCCGCGCTCGCGGTCATCGCGCTTTTGCATCTGGATCGACGGGCCTTCGCCGTGCACATCGACCTTGATGGTCAGGATGCGCATCACATCGTCATGCAGACGCATCAGGCGTTCCATTTCCTGCACGGCGGCCGAGGGCGCATCCGTTTTCAGAAAGGCATAGTGGCCCTTGCGGTTCTTGTTGATCTTGTAGGCCATCGTCTTGACGCCCCAGTATTCGTGTTCGACGACCTTGCCGCCGTTATCCGAAAGGACTGTGGAGAAATGTTCGATAAGGCCTTCGGCTTGCGTGTTGGACAGGTCCTGACGCGAGATGAAAACATGCTCGTAAAGCGGCATGCGGGCTCCGTTCATATCTGGGCGCATTTCATAGGACGGGCGGGTGATCTTGCCGCTGCCCGTCCACGAGAGGCTGCGCCGTTCATGGAAAATGCGGCAAGAGGCTGCCCCTTACAGCAGCCCCTTGTCGGGCGCAAGGGTTCTGGCGGCCTTATCCCGGCGTGGCAGGCGGGGATGCGGGCGGCGGCGACACTTTGCTGTCGCCGATGGCAATGATCTTGCGCAAGCCCTTGATGCCCAGTTGCAGGATCGGCCAGGACATCAGCCCGAACACCATCACGACGCCAAACGCGAAGAAGGCATTGGGCATCGGGCCAGAGGCTGCAACCCAGTTCACCACCTGATCCAGTGCCGAAATGGGCGTCTGCCCCCAGTTGCCCGAAAGCACGCGCGCGGAGACGGGCGAGGACAGAAAGAACACCACGATTGAGCCAAGCATCACTTTTCCCGGTGTCGCGTCACCGTTCAGTTTCAGCACGCAGCCGATGGCGGTGCCCAGGAAGAACAGGATCGCCAGAAGCCCCATTGTCACCACGTCACGCGACACTTCGGTGCCGAAAATGGCGATGTTGCTGTCGGTAATACTCTTGATCGCATCAAGTGTCTGGGGTGAAAGCCGTTCCATGCTAATTTCCTCCTGATACGGTAAAGCCCTGAGGCGCCTCGCCAACGGCACCCCATTGCACCCATCCGCCGGGTGTGCCTCTTTTCGTCGGGGCGATATGGACCCAGCGTTTCAAGTCATTTCCCTGGTAGACGTCGACATAACCGGTGATGGGAAGTGCCGGCACAACCGAAGCCGAAGGCGCGACAATTGAGGCTGACTTGTTTTTCAGGTCGATCCAGTTCGTGCCGCCCGCGTTGGGTTGCAAAACGCCCAAGGCGGCGGGTGGCGCCTTGAACGCACCGTTCGGGGGCTGGTCAAAGACGATCACCTCACTTTGGGGTGTCAGCAGTGCGCCGGTCGGGTTGGCGTTGAAGTCCTGGGCGAATGCCGGTCCGTTGGCCTGTGCAGCAATAAGGCCAAGAAACAGGCATGAAAACATGCGTGTCATGTGAGCCATCCAATGAATTAGAACCAATAAGCATTCATCATAGCATAAAATTACACGCAAAGGCAGAGTGATTCGAAGCGTCCCGGGTAAGGAAAACCTGCCCCCGGGCAGTGTTTGGCACCGCACAGACCCTGTTCAGTAGCGTGCAATTGAGCCCGCGCGGCAGGGTGCGCACATTGCGAGGGACAGTTTCTTGTCGACCCCACAAAAAGGATCACGCCATGACACGCCTTCTTCCCCTTGCCCTGATCGCGAGCCTTGCCGCAGCGCCCGCGATGGCCGCACCGGTGAACTACACCCTAGATCCGAGCCACAGCCAGATCGTGTTCAGCTATAACCACCTTGGCTTTTCGACCGGTTACGGCATGTTTTCGGGCTTTGAGGGCCAGATCACGATGGACGCCGATGCCCCGGCCGACAGCGCCGTTTCGGTGTCATTTCCCGTCAAGACCATGCTGACGGGTTGGCAGGCGCGGTTCGATCACTTCATGTCGCCCGATTTTCTGGATGCCACGGATGATGAAATGGTCACCTTCACCTCAACCGGCATCGAGGTGACGGGAGAGAAAACCGCCAGGATCACCGGTGATCTGACGCTGAACGGGGTAACCAAACCGGTCGTGCTGGACGCCGTGCTGAACCAGATGGGCGAGCACCCGATCGAGAAAAAGGATTGGGCGGGCTTCAATGCCACCACCACGCTTTTGCGGTCGGATTACGGGTTGGGGATGTTTGCGCCCTATGTCTCGGATGAGGTGCAGGTGCAGATCACGGTCGAGGCCGCCAAAGCGGAATAACCTTGCTTCGGCGCCGCGGGCGGCCGGTGGAGCGATCCACCGGCCGTTATCATTTGCGTTTGGCGGTCAGCGCGATGGCCACATCGGCGTTGAACCCCACGGTCTTTTCATCGCCGTAGGCAGGCCCGATACCAAAGGCGCGGCGGTCCAGCGGGAAACTGGCGGTCATTTTCGCCTCATCCCCGGTGACATTCAGCTTGAAGGGCAGGGTCAGGGGAGCTGTTTGTCCGTGCAGGGTCAAAGTGCCCAGGGCAGCAAGGCCGCTATCGTCTTTCAGGATATCGGCGGTGAAGGTGGCGGTGGGGTGGGTTGTGACATCGAAGAAATCCTTCGACTTGGCCTGATCGGTAACCGACCCCAACGCAAGGCTGGTCATGTCGATGACCACGGTGACCTGTCCCTTCGGGCCATTGCCGGGTGTATCATCAAAGGTGATGTCGGCGGTCCAGTCGGCAAAGCTGCCCTGAACCGGGCTGCCAAGCTGATTGATTGTGAACCCAAGCGTGCCTTCCGTGACCTGCCAGTTGCCAGCGGTCGCGGTGGCGGAGGCGGGCGCAGCGGCTGGTGGCGTGACAGGCTGCGCGGGTATGGCCGAAAGATAGGCGGCGGTCGCGGCCCCTGCCGCAAAAAGCGCAAGCGCGCCTAGCGCCGGGGCAAAAACCGGTTGGCGGGCATGCGGTGCCCCGGCGGGCATTCCAGATGTCATGCGGGAGAGGGTGCCGTCCCTGTCGATCAGCGCGTGTTTCAAGGCGCCCGTGATATGCAGAAGAACAGACGCGATCAGCAGCTTGGAAAACACCCAATGCAGGGTGCCTGCCATCTGGGCCACGCTTTCGGATTTCGCCACGAACGGCAGGTCCTGACCGAATGGCCACAGGATCGGAGCAAAGCCGCTGCTTGCCGCGTGTTCAATCCATCCTGTCAGCGGCATTGCCACCAGCGACAGGTAAAGCACCCAATGCACCACTGCTGCCAGCGCCGTTTCCGCCTTTTTGTCCGGGTGCAGCGGCACCGGATGCACCTGCGTCAGCGCCCACAGGATGCGCCCCAGCGCCACCAGAAATATCGCGACCCCCAAAGTTTTGTGCAGGGAAAAGACCTGTGCTTTCCACGCCAGCGCGTCGCCGGTGTCAAACGGCAGGTCGTTGGCATAAAGACCCAGCGGGATTGCGGTCAGGATCATCAGCGCGGTCAGCCAATGGAACGTGCGGGTGACGGAGCCGTAGGTGGTGGCGGTGTTGGCGGCGGGCATGGGACCTCGGGGGTGCGGCAGGATCTGGGCAAAAGCTAGCAGGGTTGCGCGCCCTGAACACCCCGTATTCGTTGCACAACGTCTGTGCGGTGCGGCAGTGCAGCGATTGCGAAACGGGGCGGGCCGGGCTATTGCGGATCAAACGCAGGGAGGTTTTCATGGCACGCGCATTCGTATTTCCGGGGCAGGGGGCACAGACCATCGGCATGGGCCGTGCGCTGGCCGCAGCTTATCCGGGGGCGCAGGCGGTGTTCGATGAGGTCGATGACGCGCTGGACGAAAAGCTGTCGGCGCTGATCTGGGAGGGGGGGATTGAAGACCTGACCCTGACTCAGAACGCACAGCCCGCGCTGATGGCGACCAGCATGGCGGCTCTGGCTGCACTGGAGGCCGAAGGTCTGGGGATGGCTGGCGTGGATTTCGTGGCCGGGCATTCGCTTGGCGAATACTCGGCCCTGTGTGCGGCCGGGGCCATCGGTCTGGCTGAACCATCTCGCGCGCCTGAACGAGGAGCGCACGCCGGGCATCAGCGCACGCTGGACGTGGCACCGATGGAAATCCTGTCGCTTTATGCCGTGACCTGAAGCCTGTCAGGCAGAGTTTGACATTTGC
>JBGSRQ010000452.1:0-9865 GCA_041737515.1 Rhodobacterales bacterium
TCGTGACACCCGGGCCCGCGCCACAGCGCCGCACGATTGCGGAACTGTTGGCTGAAATTCTGGAAGTTGCCATGCGCCTGGCGCAGGGCGAACTGGATATGGCGCGGGCCGAAATTTCGAGTGGTCTCCGGCGGATGCGCACGGGCGCCCTGCTGCTTGTGGCGGGCGCCGGTATCGCGATCATCGGGATATTTGTTCTGGCGCAGGCTGCGGTCGCAGCGCTTGTGCGTCTTGCCGAACTGCCGCCGGATGTTGCGGCCCTGCTGGTCGGTGCTGGTGCGCTTGTTTTGGCTGCGGCTGCGATCTGGTGGGGCATCAATGCACTGTCGCCAAGAAACCTGATCCCCCGGCGTGCGCTGCACCACCTGCACCGCAACGCCCAAACCCTTATGGATAGGAAACACCATGACGCATCATCGTGACACCGATCGTCTGGAAGACGATCAAGACCGCCAGCGCGAAACGCTTGAGGCGACGCTGGACGAACTGAAGGGCCGTCTCAAGATCGACAATCTTGCCTCTGACGCGCTTGGACTTTTGGCAAGCAATGGCAATGCGCTGACCCGTTCGGTGTTTTCCACTGTGCGCGCCAACCCGGTTGCGGCGGCGCTAACGGCGGCAGGCGTAGCCTGGATGGTGTTCGGCAGCCGCCCGAAGAAAGCATCAGCAGAGGCGCTGATGGATTGGGAAGACGAAGGCGGTCTGCCCGCAGCGGCGGGCGAAGTGGCCGAACAGGCCGAAGCCGAATGGTCGCTTCGCATCAACGCGCTGCGCCGCCGTGCGTCAGTCGCCCTGCGCCGGATCGAGGAAGACGCCCGCCACGCCGTGGAAGACCGCATTTCGGCCGGGCTTGATGTAGCGCGCGATTTTGCAGCGGAACGGGCCGAGGTTCTTGCCGATTTCGCGAAGTCGTTCCGCTCGACGCTGGCGGCAGGGTTGGAAGATCTGAACCAGACCGCCCGCGACAAGGTGATCGAGGCGCGCGAAGCTGCCTACGGCGCTGCGCTTCAGGGTGAAAAGTTGGCCCGCCAAGCCGCACGCACATCACGCCGCGCGATCGAGGATCATCCGATGGTCGCCGGTGCTTTGGCGCTTGCGCTGGGTGCTGCGGTGACGGCGGCATTTTCGCGCGGGGCATCTGCGCCGGCACATGAAGATGCGGCTGACGCAATTGCGAAGGCAGAAGATCTTCTGAAGAAGGAACGTGCTGCAGCCAGACGGCGAAAGGCGGCCTTGCTCAAGGAGATCGACAAGGCGGCGGCTGATGTAACGGCTGCAACAAAGCGGGCATTGTCCGAACGCTAAGTCCAAAGGCTGATTTCGGGAAAGGCCGCGTCTGCTGGCGCGGCCTTTTCTTGTATCGCGTTGGCCGAAACATGAAAAGCCCCCGCACTTTCGTGCGGGGGCTCTTGTAACTGAAAGCTGTTTGCAGCGGGGCGCAATGCCCCGCTGCTACGCCTCAGAGGCCTTTGGCCCACTCATCGACTTCGGCCTCGGCCTCTTCCTTGGTGCGACCGTATTTGGACTGGATCAGGCCGGCAATCTCGGTCCGCTTGCCTTCGATCTTGTCCCAATCGTCGTTGGTGATATCGCCCCACTTCTGCTGGGCCTTGCCCTTCAGTTGCTTCCATTCGCCTTTGATTTGATCAAGGTTCATGATCGTCTCCTGTTCGATTTGGTTTATGCAGGACAAACGCCCCGACTTCTTGCTGGTTCCGGAAATAATTGCGGGAACCGACGTAGGCTCGCGTGCGTTCCCACTGTTGGATCAGGGGGAGATCGCGGTGGAAAAAGCAGCTCAAGCGGGCACTCTCGTTCTGGCGGGGGTGGCACTGATCGCCGCGCTGTCCGTCAGTGAGGCAATCGTTGGGCCAGTTGTTCTGGCGCTTGTCTTCGGGATCGTCTTGTCGCCGATTTCAGAGTTCTGGGAAAGTATCGGCCTGCCCCCGACGATTGGCGCATTGATCAGTTTGCTGGGAACCCTGGTCATCATCGGGCTACTGGTGCTGATCTTTCAGCCGCTGGTGATACAGCTTGTGGCGCAGGCGCCGAAAGTCTGGTCGGACATGAGTGCGACAATCGACGTGCTGCGCGGCCTTCTGCGTGGCCTGTCGGACGTTTCAAAAGAGCTTGCAGACTCGATGGTTCCCGGTGCGCAGGCGCAAGAGGCCTCGGGGCCGTCTGACCCCGCCATCTCGATGCCGCAGGTCAGTGACGCGCTTTTTCTGGCACCCGCGATTGCAGCACAGATGCTGATCTTTGCCGGCACCCTGTTCTTTTTCGTGATGACCCGGACCGAGGTATATGTCTGGGCTGCGCGCTATCTGTCGGCACCTACCGAGCGGTCGGTGACGGCGCGCCGTCTGCGCGATGCCGAACGTCAGGTTTCGCGCTACTTCCTGACCATCACGCTCATCAACGCGGGGCTTGGTGTGGCCACGACGGCGGTCCTGTCGGTGATCGGGCTGCCGGGTGCACCGCTTTGGGGTGTGGTGGTGTTCGTAATGAACTTCGTGCCCTATCTTGGCCCCGCCCTGGTGGCGCTTAGCCTGCTTTTTGCGGGGGTTGCGGCGTTCGATCACGGCATGTCGCTTCTGCCGGCCGCGGCCTATGTCGGCCTGAATTCGCTGGAGGGGCAGTTTGTTACCCCTGCGCTGGTCGGCCGCACGCTGTCGGTCAACCCGCTTTTGGTATTCCTGTCTCTGGTGTTCGGGCTTTGGCTCTGGGGGGCAGTCGGCGGAATCGTGGCAATTCCTGTTCTGCTTTGGGTGCTGGTGATCACCGATGTGCTTGCAGCCCCTGCCGCGCGGAAAGATTCAGCGGCGGCATAGCGCGCTAGTGGGGCGGAATGGTGTGCCGGTTTTCTGCCTCGGCCAGCGCACGCAGGGGGAATTCGACGGTCAGATCATAGGTTCCGTCATCTTCGCCGCGCGTCACCGTGCCGCCGATCTGCTGGGCAAAGGCCTGAATCAATTGGCTGCCCAACCCGGTGCTTTGCAGTGCGTTCTGTTCGGCCACCGCTTCGGCGCTGACGGAATTGACAATGCGCAAGCGCGCAAAACCAGGCGTGGGCTGGCGCAATGTCACCGAAAGCGACGGCACTGCATCGCCGGGACCACCCGCGTATTTCATCGCATTGGTCAGACTTTCTGTCACCAGAAGCGCCAGCGGCACCGCCTGATCTGGCGTCATGCGCAAATCGTCAAAGCCGGTCTCCACCTTGAACTGGCGTTCCGGACCGGTTGACATGGTCAGGATCTGGCGCACGATATCTGACAGCAGCTCTGACACCTTCACATCCGCCAGACCCGAGGTCTGATACAGACCGCGGTGAATGGTGGCCAGACTCATCACCCGGTCCTGCAATCCGCGCATCAGAACCTTTGCCTCCTGGCTTTCGGCCTTGCGCATCTGCATGTTCATGATCGACGCGATCAGTTGCAGGTTGTTCTTGACGCGGTGATGCACCTCTCGCAGCAGAACTTCTTTCTGGTGAACGGTGTCTTCCAGTTGCGCCTCGTCACGCAGGATAGATTGCATCATCGACGAGAAGGCATCGCCGATCTGGCGGATTTCGGTCGGTGCGCCTTGATATTCGACATTCTCGACCATCCGGTTGCCGCCTTCGAATGCCACGATAGACTTCCGCAGATCGCGGATGTGGCGCGTGACCAGACGGGTAGAGCCAAGCCAGGCGACGACCAGACTGGCAAGCGCCATCAGAACCGGAAACAACACGGGCGAGATTGATGTGATCCGTTCCACCGGACGGTCGACCTTCATCGGAAGCGACCCCAGCGCGTAAAGCGATCCGTCGATCAACGGGATAACTGAAAACGTGCGATCTTCTCCGGCGACAGAGGGTGCGCTGAATGTCATCGCCTTGGAGCCGACAAACGTGATCAGCGGGCGTTCGGCCGGAATAACAGCGCCAGCCTGCTCCATGCCGATGGATGAGGTCAGAATTTCGCCCTCTTCATCAAAGGTCAGCAGGGCAAGATTCTTCCCCCCGGCTGTTGCATTTTCGGTCGACAGCTTGCGATGAGGAACCGAAACCGAAATACCTCCGATCAGACCGCCCTGCGCATCATAGACCGGCTGCAGCGCATAGATGATCGACGTTCTGGAGACGGGCGCATCGCGATTGACGTTGACCTGCGGATGCGGAGCGGTCAGCGATTCCATTATCGACGGCTCATTGCTGAAATCATATGTCTCGCCGGTGGACGAGCAATTCATCTGACCCGACCTGTCATAAAAGCCGACGAACGAGAACATCCCGCCCTCGGCGACCACCCGTTTCATGATGGCGGTGCAGACTTCGGGATCATTGGCGATTGACGGCACGACGGCTGCAAGATCCTCGGCCATGCCCTGTGCGCGCTGGATCATCCGAAGTTCGGTCGCCGCAGCGCTCACTGTTTCGCCTTGCAATGCTTCCTCTGTGCGGTTCTTCACTTCCCGGCTGATTGCGTTGCTGTTGAGCACCGAGATGATCACCAGAGGCAAAAGTGCCAGCGCCAGCAGCAATGCCAGGCGAAACCCGATCCGCCCGGTGATTGATGCAATCCGTGAAGAAAGACTCATGCTGCCTGTATCGCCGCATTGCTCATGATGGCGGCGGTCGACGGGTCGGCATCCGCCAGCACAGCTTCGCCCGGTTTCATTCCCATCAGTTCGGCCAGCCGCAAACGGGCACGGTTGGCGCGGCTTTTGACGGTGCCTTCGGCAACGCCCGTCATCGCGGCAGCCTCCTCATAGGAAAAGCCGGACGCGCCGACAAGGATCAGCACCTCGCGATGTTCGGGCGAAAGCTTCACAAAGGCGCGCTCGAATTCGGCAAAGGCAAGACGCCCGTCATGTGCGGGCTTTTCATACAGACCGGCCGCAAATGTGCCATCAGGATCGGCCACTTCACGCTTACGCTTGCGGCGGTCGGAAAAGAACGTGTTGCGCAGAATGGTGAACAGCCAGGCGCGAAAATTGGTGCCCTGCTGAAATTTCTCGATATTCGTCCAGGCTTTCACAATGGTGTCCTGCACCAGATCATCGGCGCTCGTCACATTCTGTGTCAGGCTGATCGCGAAGGCACGCAGGGCGGGAATGTGCGTCGCCAGCTCGTCCCGCGGGTCAGCGAATTCCGTGACCACCTGCTGATGCGGCGTTACGCGGCCGCTCATTTCTTGCCTTCCTTCGCCTTCAGTTGCTCCAGCAACTGCGCGAACCGGTCGGGTACGTCTGTTTCCAAAACGCGCTGATAGGCACGACGAAGATTTTCGTCGATCTGCTGGGCGACGTTGGTTTTCTTGGGTTCTTCAGTCATGCTGCCTGACATCTGTATTGCCTGATTCCGTCATTCTATACGGAACCAAACGCAGTTTGGCGCGTTTGGTTCCCTGCAAATGGAAAAAAACTTGGAGAAAACAATGGACGACTCGGGTTTGGGGGATGTCTCGCAACACGTCGCAGGGGCGCTGCCCTATTTGCGGCGGTATGCGCGCGCCCTGACCGGCAGCCAGGGGACGGGCGACCGGTTTGCCGTAACCACAATCGAAGCCATTCTGGCAGACCCGAGCATAATCGCGCGGGCAGACGACTCCAAGGTCGCCATCTTTCAGGCGTTCCATGTTGTATGGGCGTCTGCCGGGGCACCGCTAGGCGAACCTGACAGCCGGCTTTCTGCCAGCGCGCAAGACCACATGGCGAACCTGACCCCGAATGCGCGCGAGGCTCTGCTGCTACATTCGATCGAAGGGTTCCGGGTGGAAGAAATCGGCGCGATCATGCAGGTTGACCCCGATGAGGCGGCCGATCTGATCAATATCGCGATCCGCGAGATGCAGTCGTCAATCTCGGGCCGGGTGCTGATCATCGAGGATGAGGCGATCATCGCGATGGATATCTCCAGCATTGTGCAGGATATCGGCCACACGATCACCGGCATCGCCCGCACCCGGACCGAAGCGGTGAAACTGGCCGCGCAAGACAGGCCCGATCTTATTCTGGCCGACATCCAGCTTGCCGACAATTCATCGGGCATTGATGCCGTGAATGACATTCTGGCGCAGTTCGATGATATTCCCACGATCTTCATCACCGCATTCCCGGAACGTCTGCTGACGGGCACGCGGCCCGAGCCTGCGTTCATGATCACCAAGCCCTACTCCGAAGATCAGGTGCGCTCGGCGGTGGGTCAGGCGATGTTCTTTGCCTCGACCGAGACGCTGTCGGCCTGATTTTCAAACTGCCAAAGCGATCAACCCCGCCTGAAACAGGGCGGGGTTTTTGTTGTTGTGCAACGTGGTTCACGACCGTGTTTTCCGTTCACTCGCGGGAACTTAAAGCACGGTCAGACGTTTGGTCTTGCAAGGCAGGATCAATCGGTTCTGCCACCAAGCAAAGGAAGATACACATGAAGATCACATACATCTCAGCGGCGCTTGCCGGCCTCATGATGACCACGGCACCTGCTGCGTTCGCCCAAGACGCGATGGTCAAGGAAGTTCAGGTCGCGGTTGATCTGGCGTCCGTTCAGAACACGAAAGCCGCAGACTATTACGCGCAGCTGCCCGCCGATCTGCAAAACGCAATCGTTGCAGATCTGGCAGGCAAATACGCGGCGGATTCGGAAGATGGTCTGACCCTTTCGGTTGATATCGACGAGGTTTCGTTGGCGAACGGCTATGAAGCAGCGGCCGGAACTGCCGACTCGGCACTCACCGGCCGGGTTGTCACCTACAAGGGACCGGAGCGTGACGAAGAGCATTTCTATGACCTGTCGGTTACATTCGCAGATGCCGGCGCGACCTATCTGCCCGCTGGCACTGACATGACAGTTATTCGTCCGGGTTCGGCCGAATATTACCAGGCGATGGTTGCTGCCTTCGCAGGCGAAGTTGCCAAACGGATCGAATGATCTTTTCCGAATCTGAAAAAGGCCCGGTGAAAACCGGGCCTTTTTTAATGTGTAGTGCCATCAGCCCCGCTCAAAACAGGTATGAGCAGGGCATTGATGCGCGGTTACTTCCCCGTTGCGCGCAACATCCAGGCGGCCTTTTCATGAAAAGCCGACCGTCCCGTGATCAGATCTGCGGTCACCGGATCCTTGGCCTTTTCAGCCACCTCGATCAGCCCGTGCATACGTTTGGCAATCTTTTCATGGTCGGCAGACAGATCGTCGATCATCATTTGCGCGGACGGAGCCTTGTCCAGATCCTTGATCACCGACCCTGACACGATATCGGCCATCCGCATCGGCGTCAGCTGACCCAGCGCGCGAATGCGTTCGGCAATTTCATCTGCCGCAGCGAACAGGTTTTCATATTGATCTTCGGTCAGGTGGTGGATCGAAAAGAACAGCGGTCCCTCAACATTCCAGTGGTAGGCATGCGTCTTGAACACCAGCCGGTAGGTATCGGCCAAAGCCTGCGACAGGCCTTCGGTCAGAGCGTCGATATGTCTGACCCCGGTCTTTACCGTTTCGGCCTTCGGCACCACTTTCATCGCTTCGGTCATGGTTGATTCCTTTCTGAAAGGCGCACCGGACTGGCGCGCGATAACTTGCGGCGGGAAGCTTCCCTTCCCGGACCACAAACGCATCCCGTCAAAGAGAGTTCCGATCATCGGGCGACTTATCCCTGAGCCGTCGCAGCCCCCTCCGAAAAGGTGCTCTCCGATTCGGGGCGCGACACGTCCGGTTTCATGGCCGTGACCGCCAAACGCATTTTTTCTGCGCTGCAGCAAAGAGTTTCGCCGCAATTTTGGGCAGAACAAGCGTTGCAGCTTTTCAGCGCCTTTCGGCAGGGCGCCCTATCCCTTGTCGAATGACGGCAGATCAAAGCCACTCACAATTGGTTGTGCAGACCGCCCTACGACCGGCTGCTGGGGCGCGGGGCTTCGAAACGCTGAAACACGATATAATCGCGGTGTCCCGGCCTTGGCGCGGCATTTGCCACGATCACGGCAAGACGGACACCTCAGAACAGGGGAAACCATATGAAACTGACCCGCCGCGCGCTTCTTGCCACCGGTGCTGCCGCATTTGCCGCGCCACGCATGGCGTTTGCGCAGGATGAAACGATCAAGATCGGCATCCTGCATTCGCTGTCCGGCACGATGGCAATTTCAGAGACCACGCTTAAGGACACAATGCTGATGCTGATCGAACAGCAGAACGCAAAGGGCGGACTTCTGGGCAAGATGCTGGAACCCGTGGTCGTTGACCCTGCGTCGGACTGGCCGCTTTTCGCGGAAAAGGCGCGCGAACTGCTGACCGTGCAAAAGGTCGCCTGCATGTTCGGCTGCTGGACATCGGTCAGCCGCAAATCGGTTCTGCCGGTGATCGAGGAACTGAACGGCCTTCTGTTCTATCCCGTGCAGTACGAGGGCGAAGAATCGTCGAAAAATGTGATCTACACCGGTGCCGCACCCAACCAGCAGGCGATCCCGGCCACGGATTATTTCCTTGAAGAACTGGGAATCGAGAAATTTGCGCTTCTGGGCACCGATTACGTCTATCCACGCACCACCAACAACATCCTTGAAGCCTACCTGAAATCCAAAGGGATCGCCGCCGAGGACATCTTTGTGAATTATACCCCCTTCGGCCATTCCGACTGGTCCAAGATCGTGGCCGACGTGGTGGCGCTGGGGGCCGATGGCAAAAAGGTGGGCGTCATTTCCACCATCAACGGCGATGCGAACATTGGATTCTACAAGGAACTGGCTGCGGCGGGTGTGACCGCAGACAAGTTGCCTGTCGTCGCCTTCTCGGTCGGGGAAGAGGAGTTGTCAGGCCTCGACACATCGAACCTTGTCGGGCATCTGGCGGCCTGGAACTACTTCATGACCGCCGAAAGCCCGGATAACACCAAATTCATCGCCGACTGGAAGGCCTTCATCAAAGACGACAAGCGCGTAACCAACGATCCGATGGAGGCGCATTATATCGGCTTCAACATGTGGGTGAATGCGGTAACTGCCGCCGGCACGACGGATGTGGATCCGGTTCTGGATGCGCTGATCGGGCAGAAGTTCCCGAACCTGACCGGCGGAATGGCTGAACTGCTGCCCAACCACCATCTGACCAAGCCGGTTCTGATCGGCGAAATCCGTGCGGATGGCCAGTTCGACATCATCAGCCAGACTGATCCGGTTCCCGGCGATGCATGGACAGATTTCCTGCCCGAGTCGGCTGTGCTTGAAGCAGACTGGAGCGATCTGAACTGCGGCATGTACAACACGCAAACCAAGACCTGCGTGCAACTGACATCAAACTACTGATGCAGGCGGGGCCGTGCAGGCGGCCCCTCCTCACACCCCACCCATGTCCCGACCGGAGAGCCGTATGAAAGCGCTGATCCTTGCGCTTGTTGCCTGTGTTTGGCTGGCCCTTCCAGCGTTTGCGCAATCATCCACGACCGTGGAGCAGATCGTCGATGCCAACGCCGATGCCATCGCCAAACCGTCGCGCCAGACGATTGGCCCGGTGATTGACGCGATTGCCGCCAGCGGCGACCGGACCGCCCCCGCCTTTCTGAAAGCCTGGGCTGACAAGGCGGTGGGGCAACGCAAATCGGACGGCGTCCTTTTCCTGCTGGCCCCGGACCCGTCAGGCTATACGCTGACCGCGCTGGACGGTTCGGCCGCCGGAACCGCCGCGAAAGCCGACATTGCCGAAATCAGGCCAAACGCGGGTGTGCGCGGGCTGATCGCAACCGCGCTGGTTCAGTTCACGCTGTCAGACCCCGACCCGATCGCGCGTGCCGCCGCCCTTGACAGCATCGCCTCTGATCCCACGGCGGAAAGTCTGGCCCCGCTGCGTGCGTCGATCGCCGGCGAAACCGATCCGGTGCTTGCCGCCCGC
>JBGSRQ010000016.1:0-1937 GCA_041737515.1 Rhodobacterales bacterium
CGGATGGTGGGGGCGGCCCGTCCCGGCGCGCGCTGAACGGTGCGCTTTGAGGCTTGCCCCGGCCCGCAATATCGTTATGAAGACGCGGTGTCGGGCCGTGGCGCAGCCTGGTTAGCGCGTCCGTCTGGGGGGCGGAAGGTCGTGAGTTCGAATCTCACCGGCCCGACCAAAACCGAACACCGCCCGCCCTTGGCAACAAGGCGCGGGCGTTTCGCATTCTTGGGCAAGGGATTCTGGGGGAAGCCATGACGAAACCGGGGGTTCTGGCAGCACAGGCGATCAGGCGGCTGATTGCCGATGGGTCCATTTCAGCAACCCCCGCCGTTATCCCGGCTCAAATCCAGCCCGCAAGCCTTGATCTGCGGTTGGGCAGCGCGGCCTACCGCGTGCGCGCGTCGTTTCTGGCTGGCAAAGGGCGCACGGTCGAGGACCGCATCGCCGAATTCGGCATGCACAAGGTTGATCTTGCGGGTGGCGCCGTGCTGGAAAAAGGCTGCGTCTATGTGATTCCATTGATGGAACGTCTCGCCCTGCCCACTGGCGTAACGGCAGTCGCCAATGCCAAGTCCTCGACCGGCAGGCTTGATCTGCTGACCCGCACGGTGCTGGACGGTGGCGTTGAATTCGACAGGATTCCCGAAGGTTACACCGGCCCCTTATATGCCGAGGTTTGCCCGCGCAGCTTTTCGGTGCTGGTGCGACCCGGCATGCGGCTGAACCAGATTCGCTTTCGCACAGGGCAAGCGGTCTTGTCCGACGATGAACTTGGCGCCCTGCATGCCTGTGAACCGCTGGTAAACGGCACGCCGGTCATTGCGGGTGGGCTCGGCTTTTCGGTGGACCTGTTGCCTGCGTCGGGTGATCTGGTGGGCTACCGCGCCAAGCCACATACCGGCGTGATCGACCTTGACCGGATCGCGCATTACCCGGCCGCCGAGTTCTGGGAAGAAGTCCGCACAAAAGACGCCCGCATCATCCTTGACCCCGGTGCGTTCTACATTCTGGTCAGCCGCGAGGCGGTGACGATACCCCCCGATTATGCCGCGGAAATGGCTCCCTACCTTGCCATGGTGGGCGAATTCCGCGTGCATTACGCGGGCTTTTTCGACCCCGGGTTTGGTCACTCTGCCGCAGGAGGGTCCGGTTCGCGAGGCGTGCTTGAGGTGCGCTGCCACGAGGCACCCTTTGTGCTGGAGCACGGGCAGGTGGTGGGCCGGCTGGTCTACGAGGCGATGTCGGAACGCCCCGATCTGCTTTACGGGGCGGATATGGCGTCGAACTATCAGGGTCAGGGGCTGAAACTTTCAAAGCATTTCCGCTAGTTCCGCGACCGATACGCGCTTGACCAGAGCGGCGGATCTTGCGCCTTCACCGGGAACGCACGATCGTAGACAAGATAAAAGACATAGGCAAATCCCACATAGAATACAGTCAGGCCGACCTCTGCCTGCAGTGCCAGCCAAAGCGGCAGGTCGCCGACCCAAAGCAGAACCGGCAGCGTGAAAAGCGTCGTGCTGACTTCGTGGCTGATCGCATGCACAAGGCGCAGAGAATGCGGACGCGCGCTGGCGACACGCCCGGTCATGCGAAAATCCACCAGATCAAATACGGCATTGTGCAACGGGCACCAGATCAGCACGATCACTGACATGACACCCAGAACCAGCACGCTTTCGCGCAAGGTGACGGTGAACATCGCACCATAAAGCGGGGAGGCCACCAACAGGCCGAAAACTTCGAAGGTGCATGCCTGAACGACACGCTCGCGACAACTGCGCAGCGACATGATCATGATCCAGATATGATTTTCCCGAAACGGGGGAAAGAATTTGCACTGAAAATTCAGCGTGCAGAAATTGAATGTCTGGCCACGTTGATGCCACGCGATCGTGGGGTGCGAAAGTCAGGAATTCTGACGCAGAGCGCCTAGCGCCCGA
>JBGSRQ010000354.1:0-5498 GCA_041737515.1 Rhodobacterales bacterium
TGGCGATGGCGCTGGCCTTTGCGCTGCCAGGGCAATTCCCGCAGGTCTGGGCGTTTGCGCTGGCGCTGGCCTTGTGTGGGGCCACCACGGGCACGCTGGATGTGCTGATGAACGCGCGGGTGGCGGCGCTGGAAAACGACCGTGACCTGCATCTGATGAATCTTGCCCATGCCGCCTATTCTCTGGGTTACGGCGCAGGTGCGCTTGGCACCGGCGCGCTTCGCTCGCAAGGCTGGACGCCCGCGATGGTGTTCGCGCTGGCAAGTGTGATTTGCGTCGGGCTGGCGCTGCTGACCTATGAACGGGATGGCCGGATCGTCGGTCTGACCAAGCCCAGGGGAAGCGTTGCGGTGGGGCTTGGCTGGGTGCCGGTGATCGGGGGCGCGATGGTGATGATCGCCTTAATGACCGAAAATGCCACCGAAAGCTGGTCGGCGCTGCATATCGAGAAAACGCTTGGCGGATCGCCCGCCCAAGGCAGTTTCGGTCCCGCACTGATGGCGCTGACGATGGCCGCATCGCGGCTGGCGGGGCAGGGGATCATCGCGCATGTCTCGGCGCTGCGGCTGTTGATCGGGGGGGCTTTGCTGGCGGCAATCGGGGCGGTCGTCGCGGCTTTGGCGGTGTCGCCCATGATGGCCTATGCGGGCTTTGTCATCATGGGCATCGGCGCGTCGGTTCTGGCCCCCACGGCGTTTTCACTGGTGGGCCGGATGGCCGAGCCGAAAGCGCGGGCACGGGCGGTCGCACGGGCGACGCTGCTGGGGTATTTCGGTTACTTCTTCGGGCCGCCCACGCTGGGCTTCATCGCAGGCCATTTCGGCTTGCGCGCATCCTTCCTGTTTGCGGCAGCACTTTTGCTGGTGGTGCTGGTGCTGGCGCCCCTGCTGGTGCGTGTCAGGCCCAGTCGCCCTCAAATCCTTTAGGGATCAGCAGGTTGGCGCGTGAGAGATGGCGCACGTCGCGCTCACCACATAACGCCATCGAGATATCAAGCTCCTTGCGGATCACCTCCAGCGCCTTTGTCACCCCGGCCTGACCCATGGCCCCCAGACCGTAGACATAGGACCGCCCGATATAGGTGCCCTTTGCCCCCAGAGCGAGCGCTTTGAGCACGTCCTGCCCCGATCGGATGCCGCTGTCGAAATGCACCTCGACCTTGTCGCCCACCGCATCGACGATGGCCGAAAGCATGCGGATGGATGACAGCGCCCCGTCGAGTTGCCGCCCGCCGTGGTTCGACACGATGATCGCATCGGCCCCCACCGACAGCGCATTACGGGCATCCTCGACATCCATGATGCCTTTCAGGATCACCTTGCCGCCCCACATTTCCTTGAATTTCGCGATCCGCTTCCAGTCCAGCGTCAGATCGAACGCCTCTGCCGTCCAGCTTGATAGCGAACTCGGGTCGGTCACGCCTTTGGCATGGCCCACGATATTGCCGAAGAACCGCCGCTTGGTCTGGAGCATCTCAAGCCCCCAACCGACCTTGGTCATCATGTTGGCGATGGATTTCGGTGTCAGCTTGGGCGGGGCCGACAGGCCGTTTTTCAGATCCTTGTGACGTTGGCCCAGAATTTGCAGATCGACCGTAATGACAATCGCCGAACACTTCGCCGCCCGCGCCCGCTCAAAAAGACGCTGCATGAAATCTTCGTCTTTCAGGGTATAAACCTGAAACCAGAAAGGCTTGGTCGTGTGGGCGGCCACATCTTCGATGGAACAGATGCTCATCGTTGAAAGCGTGAAGGGCACGCCGAACGCTTCGGCGGCGCGGGCGGCCTTGATCTCGCCATCGGCGCGCTGCATCCCGGTCAGCCCGACGGGGGCAAGCGCCACCGGCATCGCCACCGTCTCGCCGATCATCGTGGCTGCGGTGCTGCGCCCCGACATGTCGACCGCAACCTTCTGGCGCAGGCGCAACTGGCTGAAATCATTGGTATTGTCGCGAAAGGTCTGCTCGGTATAGCTGCCGCTTTCGGCATAATCGTAAAACATCTTCGGCGTGCGGCGTTTGTGCAAGCGCTTCAGATCGTCGATGCAGGTGATCACGGGCATGGGCATCCCTTCCTTGGTCAGATTTGCTAACCAATTTCCGGTGTGCGGGTCAACCGAAACCCGCGTTGCATCTCTTGTATTTAGTGCAATATCGTATTATATAGTGCGATATCGTATTATAATGGAGAGATCAGATGAAGCCTTCACGTCGGAATTTCCTTGCCGTGCTGGGGGGTGGCGTGGTTATTGCCGCTGGCACCTTTGCCGTTGCAGCTACGCGCAAACCCATTGCGGCCACGCGCCCTTGGGACCTTGCGGGGGGCTATGATGATCCGCGCAAGCGCGCACTGTCTTATGCATTGCTGGCCCCGAATCCGCACAATCGCCAACCCTGGATGGTCGATCTGTCGACCGAAGCGGAGGTGACGCTGTTTGCCGACACGTCCAGAATGCTGCCCGAAACAGACCCGATGAACCGCCAGATCACGATAGGACTTGGCGCGTTTCTTGAACTTTTGCGCATGGCGGCAGCCGAGGATGGCTATCAGGTCGGGATAGCGTCCTTTCCCGAGGGCAGCGACCCAGCCGCGCTGGACCGCCGTCCGATCGCCCACATCACCTTTGCCCGCGATACGACGGTTTCCCCCGACCCGTTGTTTCCTCATGTGAAGGCGCGCCGGTCCAACAAGGAACCCTACGATCTGGCACGGCCCCTTGAGGCCGAAGCGCTTGCCCGCGCAGGGGCTGTGGTTCAGAGCCTGCGCTTTGGTCAATCAACGGATGCCACCGACATCGCGGCACTTCGCACGCTGTCACACGAGGCATTGCAGATCGAGATCGACACCCCGCGCACTTATATGGAAAGCGTGAACCTGTTCCGGATCGGTCGGCGCGAGATTGTGGCCAACCCGGATGGGATTGATTTTTCCGGCCCACTGTTCGAATCCCTGCACCTTCTTGGTCAATTCACGCGCGCGTCGGCGGCCGACCAGACCTCGCAGGCTTATCAGGCCGGGCTTGCGGCGGTTTTCGCGAACACTGATACCGCGATGGGCCACGTCTGGCTGGTGTCGAACGGCAATTCCCGCGACGACCAACTGGCAGCCGGAGCGGACTGGGTCCGGTTGCACCTTGCGCTGACTGCCGAGGGCATCGACACGCAGCCCCTGAGCCAGGCCCTGCAGGAATATCCCGAGATGGTCGATCTTTATGCCCGCATCCACCAAAGGCTTGCACCATCGGGCGGAACTGTTCAGATGTTTGCGCGGGTCGGCCACGGGCCGGCAGTCGGTCAAAGCCCGCGCTGGCCCCTTGACGCAAAGATCATTCATGCCTGACCATCCCGCCGAAACGTTGTTCCGCCTGTTCAACGAAGTCGGCATCATCGAACAACTGAGCCGCGCCCTGTTCGAGGCGCGGTTGCCGGACGGGTTCTTGGTATCGCATTTTTCGGTTCTGAACCATTTGATCCGGATCGGTGACGGACGCACGCCGCTGGATCTTGCCCGCGCCTTTCAGGTGCCCAAAACGACCATGACCCATACGCTGTCCGTTCTGGAACGGCACGAAATGGTGGCCTTGACCCCGAATCCCAAGGACGGGCGATCAAAACGCGTCTGGATCACGGACGCCGGGCGGGCGTTTCGCGCGCAGGCCATTGCCGACCTGCTGCCCGATCTGGTCCGCGTTTCAGCACGCCTGCCGGGTGGTCTGGCTGACCGGATTCTGCCCGATATGGTTGCGCTGCGCGAGGTGTTGGACAAGATGCGCGACACCTGATGCACGCCGTCAGGCCGAATGGGCACCCTTGGCCAGCGCCGCAACACGCGCCAGAACTTCGGCGGCGGGCTTGCCTTCGCCGATGTCCCTTACGATGGCCGACCCCACGACACAACCATCCGCAATGCCTGCAATACCCTTCGCAGCCTCGGGGGTATTGATGCCAAAGCCAACGATGACAGGCAGGTGCGTGGCCTTCTTGATGCGTGCCACTTCGGGCGCCACATCTTCGGGACGCGCCGCAGCCGCCCCTGTGATACCTGTGATCGAGACGTAATAAACAAACCCCGAGGTGTTTTGCAGAACCTTGGGCAGGCGTTTGGCATCGGTGGTCGGCGTAGCCAGCCGGATGAAGTTCAGCCCTGCCGCCTGCGCCGGTATGCACAATTCGGCGTCTTCCTCGGGCGGCAGATCAACAACGATCAGCCCGTCGATCCCCGCGGCTTTGGCGTCAGTCAGAAAACGGCCGACCCCCCGCGCGTAAATCGGATTGTAATAGCCCATCAGAACGATCGGCGTCACATCATCGCTTTTGCGGAACTCCGTTGCCATTTCAAGCGTCTGGGTCAGGGTCATGCCACCTTCAAGGGCACGTTGCCCTGCAAGCTGGATCGTGGGGCCATCGGCCATCGGGTCGGTAAAGGCCATGCCCAACTCGATGATGTCAACCCCCGCCGCGGGCATGCCCTTCATCACGGCAAGCGAGGTTTCCACATCAGGATCGCCGCCCATGATATAGGCCACAAAGGCTTTTTTGCCTTTGGCCTTCAGGTCGGCAAAGCGCGCGTCGATCCGTGTCATATCCATCCCCCAAAGCGTCACAGCGGTGTGCGGCATGGGCGACGAAAAATCAATGGGGGGCAAGCATGCTTGAACCTGCGCCGCCTTGGCAATAGAAGCGGGCAAAGATCTGCGAGGAGCGTCGACATGGGTTTCAAGATGGGTATCGTTGGTCTTCCGAATGTCGGAAAATCAACTCTTTTCAACGCCCTGACACGCACGGCGGCGGCGCAGGCCGCGAACTTTCCGTTCTGCACGATTGAACCGAATGTGGGCGAAGTGGCCGTTCCCGATGATCGGCTGGAAAAATTGGCCGCAATCGCAGGCAGCAAGCAGATCATCCCGACGCGGATGACCTTTGTCGATATTGCGGGCCTTGTGCGCGGGGCGTCCAAGGGCGAGGGGTTGGGCAACCAATTCCTTGCAAACATTCGCGAATGTGACGCGATTGCCCATGTGCTTCGGTGCTTTGAGGATGGCGACATCACCCATGTCGAAGGTCGGATCGACCCCGTGGCCGATGCAGAAACCATAGAAACCGAACTGATGCTGGCCGACCTCGACTCGGTGGAAAAGCGCATCGCGAATCTGGCCCGCAAGATCAAGGGCGGCGACAAGGACATGGTCGATCAGCACCGACTGCTGACCGAAGCGCAAAAGGTGCTGGAGGCGGGCAAACCCGCCCGCACGGTCAAGGTGGCAGCAGATGATCTGCGCACCTGGCGTCTGCTGCAGCTTCTGACCTCAAAGCCCGTGCTGTTTGTGTGCAATGTCGAAGAATCCTCGGCTGCGTCGGGCAACAGCCAGTCGGCGCGCGTGGCAGAAATGGCCGCAGCACAAGGCGCGGCGTCGGTCGTGATCTCGGCCCGGATCGAGGAAGAAATCAGCCAGCTTGCCGACGAAGAAGCCGCAATGTTCCTGACGGAAATGGGTCTTGC
>JBGSRQ010000061.1:0-2500 GCA_041737515.1 Rhodobacterales bacterium
CTGCCCGCGGCCAGCGCGTCGTCCACGGTCAGAAGTGCCGGGCGCGCGCGACATTCCAGCCTGCCCAGACGTGTCGCCTTGCGGGCGGCCAGATGGCTGGTTGCCACCACAAGGAAAACCGGTTGCCCGACATAATGGACCTGACCCACGGCCAGCAACGGCTCGTCGTGGTTTGACGGCGAGCAATCGGGCATGTCGGCCAGATCATCGGGCGTGTAGACGGCGATGACCCCGGCTGCCGCGCGCACGGCCGAAACATCCAGCGACAGAATGTCGCCGTGGGCGATGTCAGACAGTCCGAAGGCCAGATGCAGGGTGTTTGCGGGCGTGGGAATGTCATCGACATACCGTGCCGCACCAGTGACGTGCAGGGCGGCTGCGTCGTGCGGCAGGGGCAGGCCCGCGTTCATGCCCGCACCTGCAGGATGTCGGTGGCGGTGCCGTCAAGATCATCAAAGTAGCGCAGCAGCAGGTTTTCGGCGACGCCGAGGCGGTAGGCGGCAGAGGCGCGCATGTCGTCCATCGGGGTGAAATCCTGCGCCATTGCGGCGACTGCGGCCTGCACGGTTTCGCGGGCCCACGACTGGCCGGTCAGGGCCGCCTCGACTGCAGCGGCCCGCTTGGGCGTTCCTGCCATGCCGCCAAAGGCGATGCGGGCGCAGGTGACGGTGCCGTCCGCAATGGTCACGTTGAAACAGCCGCAGAGGGCGGAAATATCCTGATCAAAGCGTTTGGAGATCTTGTAGCAGCGCAGGGCCGGGGCATGGGTCGGTATTGTTACGGCCTCGACAAATTCACCGGGGCGACGGTCTTGTTTGCGGTAGGCAAGGAAGAAATCCTCAAGCGGCATCTCGCGGCTGGCATCGCCGTGGCGCAGATGCAGCGTGGCACCCAGTGCGATCAGCGCGGGCGGGCCATCGCCGATGGGCGAGCCGTTCGCAATGTTGCCGCCGATGGTGGCCGCATTTCGGACCTGAACCGACCCATAGCGGCGTAGCATTGCCGCGAAAGAAGGGTGCAGCATGGCTATGGCGGCCATCAGATCGGTGATTGTGACGCCCGCGCCGATGCGCAACGTGTCGCCATCGAGGGTTAGTCTTCGCAGATCGGCGATGCCGTTCAAGAACGCGACTTTCGGCAGATCGCGCAGGTTTTTCGTCACCCAGAGGCCCACATCCGTGGCCCCGGCGATCAGCGTCGCGTCGGGGTTGCGGGCAAACCAGCGCGCCAGATCATCCGTGGTTTCGGGGCGGAAAGCACCGGGGGGGCTGTCTGCCCCCCCGGACCCCCCCGAGGATATTTGTGTCAAAATGAAAGGGTCAGGGGTTCGCGGCATCCAATCGGGGACCGGAGCGGATTCTGCAGCCTGTGCGGCGCGGACGATGGGCGCATAGCCGGTGCAGCGGCACAGGTTGCCGGCGAGTTCGGTATCGTGGTCGGTGGAACCGTTCAGATGCGCTGTCGCCATCGAGACGATGAAGCCCGGCGTGCAAAAGCCGCACTGGCTGGCGTGATGGTCGATCATGGTCTGCTGGACGGGATGAAGCTCACCTTTCGGCCCGGCGATGCCTTCAACGGTGCGCACGGATTTGCCGTGAAGCTGCGGCAGGAACAGGATGCAGGCGTTGAGCGCGCGGCTGCCCCGCGCATCACTGACCATCACCGTGCAGGCACCGCAATCGCCTTCATTGCAGCCTTCCTTTGTGCCGCAGAGGCCACGATCTTCGCGCAGCCAGTCAAGCAGCGTCCGCGTCGGCGATGTATCCGCCACGCGCACCGGGGTTCCGTTCAGCACAAAGGCCAGATCGGTCATCTTGCAACCTGCCGCGTTCTCTCCCTGGCACCTTCATTGCGAAGGTTCGCGCGCAACCGCCCGATGCGGCGTAAAGCGGGCCACGCGCCCCTGGATTTTCCAGTTGTTACCTGCCTTTCATGAAGCGTGACGGGGGGCCAGTTGGCAAGCATTTCCTTTTTGCGTTTCCAGCGAACAGTTTCGTCTTTTGCCGAAAAGTCAGGCAGTCTTCCCCCCCACGTGGGGCTGCGCTAAGCTTCTTGCATGTCACCCACCCGATTCATTCACCTGCGCGTCCATACCGAACATTCACTTTTGGAGGGTGCGGTTCCGGTCAAGAAGCTGGTCGGTCTTTGCGCCGCGCAATCCATGCCTGCCGTGGCTGTGACCGATACCAACAACATGTTCGCCGCACTGGAGTTTTCCGTCACCGCGCTGGCGGCGGGGGTGCAGCCGATTGTCGGGTGTCAGATCAACCTCGCGCATGATCTTGCCGGCCCGGGTGAGCGGGCGCGCGCGGCGGCCCCGATCGTTCTGCTTGCGCAGGACGAGGCGGGATACATGAACCTGATGAAGCTGAACTCGGCGCTTTATATCGGCAAGGGCGGGCAGTTGCCGCAGGTGACGCTGGACGAGTTGGCCGCGCACGGCGCAGGCCTGATCTGCCTGACCGGGGGGGCGGATGGGCCGGTGGGGCGGTTTGTGCAG
>JBGSRQ010000079.1:0-7588 GCA_041737515.1 Rhodobacterales bacterium
GCGGGCGCGCGCCGTTCCGCATGCTCGCCCCGTTCATCCTGCACCGGGGCGAGCGTCACGATGCCGATGGTGACAGTCATTCAGCCGCCGCCGCCGCAATTTTGCGCACAACCGGAGCGTTAGTTGCGCATTTTAAGTGAATACCCGCCCGTTCCGCCTTTGGTCCCGCACTCAAGGGGTGACACGACTCGGACTTTGTGGTGCACTCGTTACATGTGTTTCACAAATCAGGAGGAACGGTATGACCATCGCTTCGCATCTGCAGGAATTGCGCCGCAAGCATGAGGCCTTGTCCGACACGGTGGACCGCGCCCAGCGCACCGCCGCCCCGGACGCCCTGAAGATCGCCGATCTGAAAAAGCAGAAACTGAAGCTGAAGGAAGAGATTGCCCGCCTGATGCACTCCTAAAGGCTGGGCTGACGTTTCGCCGCGCTGGCCCAGGCGGCCAGCGCGGCACCTCCTGCGATAAAAGCAGCAGCGATTGCGATGACGGCCGAACCTTTCGCAATTCCTGCAAGCACCAGAGCCAAGGTAGAAAACAAGGGTGCTGCATAGCTTGCCACGCCCAGAAGCTGGATGTCGCCACGCTTCATTCCGATATCCCATGTGAAAAACGCAATCCCCACCGGCCCTATGCCCAGGGCCAGCATTGCCCCCCAGGCCAGAGGTGATGCCGGCCAGACCGTCGTTTCAAACACCAGATGCGCCACGGCGGAAAGTGCCGCAGTGGCCAGGCAGAACACGGTCACAGCCTCGGTCGGCACTGTGCCCATGCCACGCGACACCACCGAATAGATCGCCCATGTGATCGCACACAGGAACGCAAGGCCGTATCCCGGCAGGGATGCCGCATCGAAACTTGCCCCGCCGCGCAACACGATAAGCCCCGCCCCGGCAAAGGCCAGAACTGCCCCGATGATGTGAAGCGTGCCCAACCGCTCACCCGGCAAAAGCCCCGAGAACAGCACGATGAACAGCGGCCAAAGATAGGCGATCAGCCCGGCCTCGGCAGCGGGCGCCATGCGTAAGGCGCTGAAATACAGAAAATGATAGCCGAAAAGCCCTGCTGTCCCAAAGGCATAGACTTTCCACGACACCCCGCGCAATACGCCATATCCAGCGCCACGCACTGTCCAGAACAGGCCGATGGACCCGCCGATTGCAAAGCAGATCGCGTTCAGTTGCAAGGGCGGAACCGGGGCCGACCCGACCGTGAACAGCGCCAGAAGCGACCACATGAGGATCGCAGAGAAACCGATGGCAGTGGCACGGGCGCGGGTCATGCAGCCTTGTGGCGCAGGACTTCGGTTGCCGCAAGGGAAACGGCGCATCGCTGCGCCGTCAAGATTCTTCGAAAAATCCCGTGTCCTCTGCGATCACGGCCCGTCTTACACCACGAACTGCCCGCCATTGGCAGAAATCGTCGATCCGGTGATGAAACCGGCATCGTCTGACGCAAGAAACACCGCGATTCGCGCAATCTCGTCGGGTTCACCTAGGCGCCCCACGGGAATCTGGGGGATGATCCGGTCGTTCAGCACCTTTTCGTCAATTGCGCGCACCATTTCGGTGCCGATATAGCCCGGACAGATCGCGTTCACGGTGATTCCCGCCCGTGCCCCTTCGGCCGCCAACGCTTTGGTGAACCCCAGATCGCCGGATTTTGCAGCAGAATAATTCGCCTGCCCTGCCTGCCCCTTTTGCCCGTTGATCGAAGAGATGTTGATCACCCGGCCAAACTTGCGGTCGCGCATACCCGACCACAAGGGATGGGTCATGTTGAAAAGCCCGTTCAGGTTGGTGTTGATGACCTCGCGCCACTGGGTCGGCGTCATCTTGTGGAACATCGCATCCCGCGTAATGCCCGCGTTGTTGATCAGAACGGCCACCGGGCCCAGTTCGGCCTCGACGGCAGCCACCCCCGCAGCACAAGCGTCATAATCCGCGACCGACCATTTGAACGCCTTGATGCCGGTCTTGGCGGTGAACGCTTTGGCCGCATCATCATTGCCTGCGTAATTTGCAGCAACCGTGTATCCTGCAGCCTTCAGCGCGACCGAGATCGCCTCGCCGATGCCGCGCGTGCCACCCGTGACCAATGCTACCTTGCCCATGATTCCCCCCAAACGATTGATTTATCAGACAAGCCTACCAACCCAAACGAATGGGCGCAACAATGTTGCGCCCAATGCTGCATTTGCGAAATAATTCGCGCCTGCAGTGTCAGGGCCGCTCAAGGCACATGGCAACACCCATGCCGCCGCCGATGCACAGCGTTGCAAGGCCTTTTTTGGCTGTCCGGCGCTGCATCTCGAACAAAAGCGTGTTCAGAATCCGCGCGCCCGAGGCACCGATCGGGTGGCCGATCGCAATTGCGCCGCCGTTCACGTTCACGATGTCGGGGTTCCAGCCCATATCCTTGTTCACGGCACAGGCTTGCGCTGCAAACGCCTCGTTCGCCTCGACCAGATCCAGATCGGCGGCCTTCCACCCGGCCTTGTCCAGCGCCTTTCGGCTGGCATAGATCGGCCCGACACCCATGATCGACGGATCAAGTCCCGCCGTTGCATAAGACGCGATCCGTGCCAGCGGGGTCAGGCCCCGTTTTTCCGCCTCGGCCGCGCTCATCACCAGAACCGCCGCCGCACCGTCATTCAGACCCGAGGCATTGGCCGCCGTGACCGTGCCATCCTTTGTGAACGCGGGGCGCAACTTGCCCATCGCCTCCATCGTGGCGCCGTGGCGGATGTATTCGTCCTGATCGACGGTCACATCGCCTTTGCGGGTCTTGATCGTGAAGGCCACAATCTCATCTGCAAATCGTCCGGCCTTTTGTGCGGCCTCGGCCTTGTTCTGGCTGGCGACAGCGAACTGATCCTGCATTTCACGCGAAATCTGCCATTGGTTCGCAACGTTTTCCGCCGTCTGGCCCATGTGATAGCCGTTGAAGGCATCCCACAATCCATCGCGGATCATGCTGTCGATAAAGCTCATGTCGCCCATCTTGTGGCCCGCCCGCAGATGCGCCACATGCGGCGAAAGGCTCATGTTTTCTTGCCCGCCCGCCACAACAATGGACGCATCGCCAAGCTGCACATGCTGGGCCGCCAGCGCCACCGCCCGCAGGCCCGACCCGCAGACCTGATTTAGGCTCCACGCCGCCGCCTCTTTGGGAAGGCCCGCGTTGATATGCGCCTGCCGCGCCGGGTTCTGGCCCTGCCCCGCAGTCAGCACCTGGCCCAGAATGGTTTCCGACACATCGGCCTTGTCGATCCCGGCGCGCGCCACAACAGCTTCGATCACCGCGGACCCCAGATCATGCGCCGGGGTTGCGGCGAAAGCACCGTTAAAGCTGCCTACGGCGGTCCGCGCGGCAGAGACGATTACAACATTGGTCATGGGCCTGATCCTTGTGCTGGGTGCCAAAGGCCGGGGACAAGCCCCTGCCGTCCTCCCTTGGCCTAAGGCTCAAGGGAACAAAAGGCAAGGTTCACGCACCGGGATTCGCGCCGCCGCCGGGGGAGGTCACGCTTGTTTCAGGCGCTGTTCCGCCGCAAACCCCGGTTTCACCGTGGGCGCACCAAACAAGAATCCCTGCAGGCAATCAATGCCCGCCGCGCGCAAAACCTCTGCCTCCGCTACGGTTTCCACCGATTCCGCCACCGTCACCATATCGAACTGACGCCCGATGGTGGCCAATGCCTCGGTCAGCACCCGGTTGTCGGCATCGGCGTCAATGCCGCGAATGAACTGGCCGTCGATCTTCAGGATGTCGAAATAGAACTCCTTCAGATGCCGGAACGCCGTAAACCCCGCCCCGAAATCATCCAGCGCAAAGCCGATCCCTTCGCGCTGCATCGATTCCATGAATGTCACCACAAGTTCCGGCACCAGCATCGCCGACGCCTCGGAAATCTCCAGGATCAGCCGCTCGCCCACGGTGGGCGAGGCTTTCAGACCGCGCTGCAGCGTCGCCACCCAGCGCGGATACCCGATGGAGCGTGCCGACATGTTGACCGAAAGCCGCAATTCGGGAAACCGCAACAGGCTGCCCAGACCAAGTTCCAGCGCCGCGCAATCAACCATACGGCCCAGATCCTGCGTCTCGATCGCGCCCATGAAATCGCGCGCCGGAATCACCCGGCCCGACGGGTCCATCACCCGGATGAAGCCTTCGTAGAACGCAATACGGCCCGTATCTGCTGCCATCACGACAGGCTGGTACGCCAGCCGCAACTGCCGCGTCTCCAACGCGCGGCGCACCATCGTCATGGTCACACGATCATTCTCTGACACCGCATAGGCCAGCGGACTGGCCTCCGAATTCCGAACCTCTACCGGCCCGCCCTTGCTTTCCGCTGCCATCATGCATCCCCTTGCCACTGCCCCGAAACCCGTCGCCCCATGACGCATCGACAGACTGCACCGACAAAGGTAAAGACCCCATGAAACATGGCATTTCACTCGAATCCTTTGCATCTGGAAACCCGGCAATGAACGAAACACGCTGCCCCTGGTGCGGCACCGATCCGCTTTATGTGGCCTACCATGATCACGAATGGGGCGTGCCCGAGTATGACAGCCGGGCGCTGTGGGAAAAGCTGGTGCTTGACGGCTTTCAGGCGGGGTTGTCGTGGATCACGATCCTGCGCAAACGCGATGCCTTCCGCACGGCGTTCGAAGGGTTCGACCCCGAAACAATCGCAGGTTGGGGCGAGGCTGACATAACCCGCCTGCTCGCCAACCCGGGCATCGTGCGACACCGCGGCAAGATCGCGGGCACCATCACGTCAGCCCGCGCGATGCTGAAAATCCAGCAAACCGAACCATTCGCCGATTTTCTCTGGCGCTATTTCGATGGCAAACCACTGCAGAACCGATTTGCAACCATGGCCGAGGTTCCCACCCACACCGACCTGTCCACCCGCATTTCGCGCGATCTGAAAAAGGCAGGCTTCACCTTCTGCGGACCGACCATCGTTTACGCGTTCCTGCAAGCCTCGGGCCTGATCAATGACCACATGACCACCTGCCCACGACATGCCGAGGTCAGCGCGCTCAAACGCTGAACGTCCCTTCTTTCCGGCAAAGGTATCCGCTGGGGGAAGACCTTGACATGGTCAAGGTCGCGGGGGGCGGATGGCCCCCCAAATTCCTTCTTCAAGAATTTTCCCTTTTTCCCCGCTTACCCCCCGGTCAGGGCCGCCAGAACCTTGCGCGCATCCGCGCCGTCCCATTCTGCATCGCCGATCAGGCGGCCCACCTCGCGGCCTTCGGGATCAAGGATCACCGTCAGCGGCAGACCGACCACCCCCATCTTGCGCGCCAGCGCCGATTGCGGGTCGCGCAGCTTTTCAACATGCGTCACGCCGGCCTCGGTAAAGAACTTTTCCATCGCAGGCACCGGGTTGCGCCCTGTCGCCACCGTCACGACCACAAGATCAGCCCCTCCAAGGTCGGCCTGAACCTTGTCGAGCCCCGGCATTTCGTGCCGGCAGGGCGGGCACCATGTTGCCCAGAAATTCAGGACCACCCATTTGCCGTGAAATTCCGCCAGTGCGCGCGGCGCATCATCCAGACCCACCAAATCCTCGTCCGGCAGGTCCTTCGGCTCGGAATGAAAGCCCAGCTTGCGCATGTCGCCGTCGCGCGCGGCATCGGCCGCCGCAATATCGGCGGCCACCGGATTTGCACCAAACATCAGGGCCGTATAAAGAACCGCAAAACCGAACTGACGCATCATCCCTCCAAAGGCCATCCGATGACCGATAAACCCAAATCCGCCGCCGCCAATGCCATGTGGGGCGGGCGCTTTGCCGCTGGCCCCGATGCGATCATGACGGCAATCAACGCCTCCATCGGCTTTGACCAACGCCTCTACGCACAAGACATCGCAGGTTCCCGCGCCCATGCCGCCATGCTTGCAGCAACCGGTATCGTCAGCAGTAGCGATGCGGATGCGATCGGGGAAGGCCTGCTCACGGTCTTGTCAGAGATCGAAGGCGGCAACTTCCCGTTCCGCACCGATCTGGAAGACATCCACATGAACGTGGAACAGCGCCTCAAGGACCTGATCGGCACGCCCGCAGGCCGCCTGCACACGGCGCGCAGCCGGAATGATCAGGTGGCGCTCGATTTCCGCCTTTGGGTGCGCGAACAGTGTGATGCCGCCGTCACCGGGATCGAGGCGCTGATGCGCGCCTTTCTGGCGCAGGCCGAAGCGGGGGCAGATTGGGTGATGCCGGGCTTCACCCACCTGCAAACTGCGCAACCCGTGACATGGGGCCACCACATGCTGGCCTATGTCGAGATGCTGTCGCGCGACCGCGCCCGCTTTGCCGATGCCCGCACCCGGATGAACGAATGTCCCTTGGGGGCGGCGGCCCTGGCCGGAACCTCATTCCCGATTGACCGTCAGATGACGGCCACGGCGTTGGGGTTCGACCGGCCCACCGCCAATTCGCTGGACAGTGTCGCCGACCGCGATTTCGCGCTGGAGTTCCTGTCGGCTTCGTCGATCTGTGCCATGCACCTTTCCCGTTTTGCCGAAGAACTGGTGATCTGGTCCTCGGCCCAGTTCCGTTTCGTGCAATTGTCAGACCGCTGGACCACCGGTTCCTCGATCATGCCGCAAAAGAAGAACCCCGATGCGGCGGAACTGCTGCGAGCGAAACTGGGGCGGATTCTGGGGGCGACGGTGGCGCTGTTCACCATCATGAAGGGCCTGCCGCTGACCTATTCCAAGGACATGCAGGAAGACAAGGAACAGACCTTTGACGCCGCCGATACCCTGATGCTGGCACTTGCCGCGATGACCGGAATGGTTGGTGACATGACCGCCAACCGCGACGGTTTGGCCAAGGCGGCGGCATCGGGATTTTCCACCGCCACCGATCTTGCCGACTGGCTGGTGCGCGCCCTGGGCCTGCCCTTCCGCGATGCGCATCACATAACCGGCAGCCTTGTTGCGCTGGCCGAATCCAAGGGCTGCGATCTGCCCGACCTGACCCTTGCCGACATGCGGTCGTCCCATCCCGGCATCACGGCCGACGTGTTCGGCGTGCTGGGCGTGGAAAACTCGGTCGCCAGCCGGATGTCCTATGGCGGCACCGCCCCTGCCCGCGTGCGCGAGCAGGTTGCGCGCTGGCACATGGCGCTGGGGTGATTCACGCAGATTGCAACAAACGAACCACAAGCCGCCGATGCCCCCGCTTGACCGAACCGCGCCGACAATGCGAGCGTTCCGCAGCATGACAGAACCAACGGAGCAGACATGACCCTTCGCCTTATTCCCGCGCTTGCCCTGGTCGCTACTCTCGCCGCCTGTGGCGCAAACGGTGTGCCGCAAAGGCCCGCCGCCGAACCGCAAACCACCGGTTTCACCGTGACAGGGGATGCAAAAGTCGGCGTCACGGGCACATTTTGATCCGCGCAGCACTTCTGGTGTCAGTGCTTGGCCTTGCCACCGTCAGCCTGACCGCCTGTGACCCCGGCACCGAGCCGCGTCTGGGCGTAGGCCTTGGCATCGGGCCGCGCGGATTGACCGTGCGGCCCCGCGTCACAACCACTGTTGAAGGTGTGAAGGTG
>JBGSRQ010000363.1:0-4246 GCA_041737515.1 Rhodobacterales bacterium
AGCGCATTCGAGCGCCTGCGTGCGCGCGCGGCGTCCGCGGCGGACGAGGCCGCAAGGGCTGAATCCGCAAAAGCGGATGCCTCCCGTGACGATGACGGCCTTCGCAATGCGCGCCGCTATGACGGCACGACCCAGCAACGCAGCACGACAACACGCGGCTCCTCCAGCCGGTCCGACAGCATCGGCACCGTGCTGGCTAAAAGTTTCGCGCGCCAGTTGGGCAGCCGTTCCGGGCAGGCGATTATCCGCGGAGTGCTGGGGTCGCTTTTCAAAAGCCGCTGACCCGGCGCAAAACCGCAACAATAAGGCAATCGCGGCAGCCAAGAAGCGCCAAAGGCCCTGCAATCGCCCGGTGATCACCCGAACTTTGCCGCACCTCTGCCCGATTTCATCGACAATGTGACCTTTGAAACATCGGCTCACGTCTCGGGGGAGGCGTGGACTGATCCTGTTGCAAGGGTCTGAACATGACGCTGACGGCTGCCGAACAATTTGGAATCGAACTGATCAACCGTGCCCGGCTGGACCCTTTGGGCGAAGCGCGCCGATACGGCATTTCGTTGAATGACGATCTGGCGGCGGGCACCATTTCGGGAACACCGAAACAGGTTCTGGCACCAAACTCTGTTGTCGCGCTTGCGGCCGAGCGTCATGCAAACTGGATCCTGAGCACCGACAACTTTTCGCATACCGGGGCAGGCGGGTCTGACCCCGGTCAGCGCATCACTGCGGCGGGCTACAAGTTCAGCGGCACCTGGTCCTGGGGTGAAAACCTTGCCTATTCCAGCCTTGGCGGCAGCCTGAACGCCAACAGCGTGATCGCGTCGCATCATTCCGCCTTGTTCCACAGCGCCGGGCATCGCGAAAACATCCTGCGCGACAGCTACCGCGAAATCGGCTACAGCCAGCAAATCGGCAACTTTCAAGGCTCCAACGGGTCGGTCGTGGCCGAGAACTTCGCCAGCCGCAGCGCCGACAAGTTCGTGACGGGCGTCGCCTATGATGACCGCAACAATAACAACTTCTATTCCATCGGCGAAGGTGACGGCGGCATTCGCATTGCCCAGACCGGCGGCGCGGCGGTCAAGACGGCAGCCGCTGGTGGTTACGGGCTGAGGGTCGAGTCCGGTTCATCGGTCAGCGTCGAGCTGGGATCCGCAGGAAGTATCGCAAAACTGTTCGTCAACACCAATGCGGGCAATGTGAAAGTCGATCTGGTGAACGGCGACGAGTTATGGATTGCAGGTCATGCACGGCTGGTGTCGGGGATCAACGATGCCACGCTTCTGGGTGTTGCCAATTATAACCTGACGGGCAGCCGCAGCGGCGATGCGTTGACGGGCAATGCCGGCAACAACCGCATCGGGGGCGGCACGGGCAGCGATACAATTCTGGGCAACGCCGGCAAGGACGCGCTTTATGGCAGCACCGGAAATGATCTTCTGAATTCCGGCACCGGCAACGATCTGGCGCGCGGCGGCTCTGGCAATGACCGGGTGCTTGGCGCGGGCGGCAATGACCGCCTGTTCGGCGACACCGGGCGCGACTATCTGTCGGGCGGCAGCGGCAACGACACCATTGCGGGCGGGCGTGGCCTTGACAAGCTGTATGGCGGCACCGGGACCGATCACTTCGATTTCAACAAGGGTGACGGCTACGATATCCTGTATGATATGAAAGCGGGTCAACGCGACGTGCTGGAGCTGGACCACACCCTTTGGTCAGGCAACCTTACGGCCCGACAGGTGGTGGAGAAATTCGCCATCGACAAAGCCAGCGGCATCGTTCTGGATTTTGGCGCCGATGCGATTGCGGTGCTGCACGTAACAGACCACCGCGCCCTTGCCGCAATGATCGACATCGTCTGATCGGCACCGTCGAAGCGCTACAACGGGCGCATCTTCAGCTTGGTCAGGCGGTTTTCCCGCTTGACCGCCACTTCAAAGCGAAAGCCGTGAAAGCTGAACGCCTGTCCTTCGTTGGGGATCATCTGCGCCTCGTGGATGACCAGCCCTGCGACCGTGTTCGCCTCATCGTCGGGCAGGTTCCAGTCCATCGCGCGGTTCAGGTCGCGGATCGTCATCGCGCCTTCCACCAGATAATCGCCGTTTTCAGCACGTTTGAGGGTGGATTCGTGCGCCACATCGAACTCGTCGGTGATCTCGCCCACGATTTCTTCCAGAATGTCTTCCAGCGTGATCAGTCCCTGCAACGCGCCGTATTCATCGACGACCAACGCGAAATGCGTGCGCCGTTTCAGGAACTGGCGCATCTGTTCGTCCAGAGGTGTGGTCTCGGGCACGAAATAGGGCTTCATCGCCACCTTCAGCACGTCCAACGTATCAATCGAGGCGATGGTGCCATCGACGCCGCGCACCACGCGGTCGACCTCGCGCAGCAGATCCTTGGCGTGCAGCACGCCCAGAATGTTCTCGTCGCTGCCCCGGTAGATCGGCAGGCGGGTGTGGGGCGAAGCAAGCGCCTGCGTGATGATGTCACCGGGGGCTGAATCGGCGTCGATCATCTCGATCTGGCGGCGGTGGCGCATGATCTCCTCTACCGTGCGATCCGAAAGATCCAACGCACCCAGAAGGCGGTCACGGTCTTCCTTTTCCACCGCGCCTTCGGAATGGCCAAGGGCGATGGCACCCATGATCTCCTCTCGCAGGGCGAGGATTTTGCTGTCGGGGTCGGCGCGCACGCCGAACAGCCGCAGAATAAGCCGCACCATCCCACGCACGACCGTAATGACGGGCGAGAATACAAGGATCATCACCCGGATCGCCGGGGCTGCACGCGCGGCAACCGTTTCCGGGTTGGTAATGGCATAGGTCTTGGGCAGAACCTCGCCAAAGATCAGCACAAGCGTTGTCATCCCCAATGTCGCAAGGGCCACGCCCGAATCCCCGAACAGCCGCGTCAGAAGCGCTGTGGCCAGCGACGCCGCAAGGATGTTGGCGATGTTGTTGCCCAGCAAAAGCGCGCCGATCATCCGTTCGCTGTCTTCGGTCACGCGCAGGGCCGCGGCAGCCCCCGACGAGCCGCGATCGGCTTGCGCGCGCAGCTTGCCGCGTGATGCCGCCGTCAGCGCCGTTTCCGACCCCGAAAAGCAGGCCGACAGGAACAGCAGAATGGCAATGCCTGCGGCTGTGGTCCAGAAAGCGGTGTCAAACAGCGTGGTCTCTATCTGGTCGGGGCTCATGGGGTCTGGGTCCAAAGGAGAGGTGCGCGGGTTATGCGGCGCGTGGCGGGGTGTTTCAAGGTTTGTGCGCGGACTTCTTTGCAAGCGGGTGGTGCGACAGAACCAGCGATTTCAGATGATCATCCAGCACATGCGTGTAAATCTCGGTCGTAGCAATATCGGCGTGGCCCAGCAGCGTCTGGATCACCCGCAGATCGGCCCCGCCAGCCAGCAGATGCGTGGCAAAGGCGTGACGCAGGGTGTGGGGTGTGACCTTGGCGGGCGATACCCCCGCCATGACTGCGATCTGCTTGATCATCACATAGAAGTATTCGCGGCTGATGTGGCCCGCAACACCCCGGCCGGGGAACAGGTGTCTGCTTGCAGGTTTGCCCGCCAGACGCGCCACCCCGGCCGCCTTGTCCCATTCGGACAGCCAGTCGCGCAGCGCTTCGCGTGCCGGCGGGGAAAGCGGCACCATGCGTTCCTTGTCGCCCTTGCCACGCACCAGAATCATACGCGGGTCGCCCCGGACGGTGCCGACGGGAAGGGTGACAAGTTCGGTCACGCGCATGCCGGTCGCGTAGAGAAGTTCCAGCAGGCACCGGTTGCGGCATTGATCGGCATGGCTGCGGCCCTTGTCGCGGGCGGCGTCCAGCAGGGCGTCCACCTCGGCCAGATCAAGCGTTTGCGGCAGGCGCTGCGCCTTGCCCGGCCCCTTCATGCGCAGGGCCGGATTATCGGCGCGCCAGCCTTCCTCGTGTGCAAAGCGGTAAAGCTGGCGGACCGACGACAGACGCCGCGCGCGGGTCGCTTTGGACAGCCCCTGCGCCTCGCAAAAGATCAGATAGGCCTCGACAGCGGCCGTATCGGCGCTGGCGAAATCGGCGTTGCGGCGCGCCAGGTAGTCCGCGAAATCGCCAAGATCGCGGCCATAGGCCAGAAGCGTGTTGCGCGCGGCGTTGCGTTCGGCAGCTTCGGCATCAAGAAAGGTCGAAATCCAGCGGTTCATCTCTGCGCGGGCCACGCCTCAGCCCCGCCGTTCCAGCAGCATCAGCTCCAGCG
>JBGSRQ010000105.1:0-3286 GCA_041737515.1 Rhodobacterales bacterium
ATGCGGCGGAATGGACGGGGCGCGGCACCGGCGTGGATGACGCGGGGCTGGTTCTGAAAACCCGGGTCGTCGCGGAAGGCATCGCGCGTCATGGGGCCGCTTTGGGCATCCCGCTTGAGGTTCTGCGCTGCCTTGGCGGGCGCGAGATTGCGGCGATGGCGGGTGCGATTGCGCGGGCGCATGCTTTGCGCATTCCCGTCATTCTGGATGGGTTCATCTGCACAGCGGCGGCAGCGGTGCTGGAAATGGCCACACCGGGCGCGCTGGATCATGCGGTTGCGGGGCATGTCAGTGCCGAGGGGGCACATGCGGCTTTGCTGGCGCGTCTGGGAAAGCGCCCGCTTCTGGACCTTGGATTGCGGCTGGGCGAAGGGTCGGGGGCGGCTTTGGCAATCAGCGTGCTGAAAGGGGCGATTGCCTGTCATTCGGGCATGTCGACCTTTGCCGAAGCCGGGGTTGCGGCGGGCTGATGCGTATTGCGTCTGATCGGCTTCGGCAGATCAGACGCAATACTCCCAAGGACTTGCAGGGCCTGAATTCCTTCGATCTGGATCGCATCATGGGAAATCCGTTGCGGCGTGCGCTATTCGGCGGCCTGACTGGGCGGCTCGGCGCGGGCCTCGTCAATTTCGTCGTTCAGGGCGGCCTCCAGATCCTTGTCAAGCTGGCGGGCGCGGGCGATGTAGGCGGTGTTCAGGTGAATGGGCTGACCGTCCACCCACAATTCGGCCAGATCGCGCAGGGCGGCGCGGTCGACCTTGAAATAGGTCTGCGACAGTTTAGCGGCCTCGTATTCCGTGAAGCCCATGTTTTCTAGCACATAGCGACCCGCCCGCATGGAACTGTCAAAGGTTTCGCGCACAATGTCATCGGCCCCGGCCTTGTAAAGCTGATAGACATGCACCCGGTCATAGGCGCGTGCAATGATATGCAGATCGGGGCGCACCTGCCGGGCATGGGCCACGATCTTGAGAGCGGCGGCCTTGTCATCCACCGCCACAACCAGAATCTGTGCCTCGGGCAGACCTGCGGCCTCAAGGAGTTCGGGGCGGGACGGGTCGCCGAAAAAACCTTTGACGCCAAAGCGTCGCAGGGTTTCCAGTGCTGCAATGTCGCCGTCCAGCACCACGGTCTGCAGCCCGGCCATCCGCGCCATGCGGTTCACCGTCTGGCCAAAGCGACCGATTCCGGCAATGATGATGCGGCCTTTTTCGTCTATCTCGTCTGCGGGCGCGTCGGGGGCGCGTATGGCAACACGGCGGGCAAGGCGGTCTTGCAGGATGAACAGCGCAGGCGTCAACAGCATTGACAGGCTGATCACCAGCAGCGCCGTTTTGCCAACCGGGCCGATCAGAATGGATTGTTGCACGGCGAAACTGACGATCAGAAAGCCAAATTCGCCCGCTTGCGCCAACCCCAGCGTGAACAGCCACCGGTCCCGCCCCTGCAGCTTGAACACGAAGGTCAGCGCGAACAAGACCAGCGCTTTGATCGCCATCAGTCCCAGCGTCAGGCCCAGAATGGTCAGCGGCCTTTCGGCAAGCAGGGCGACGTCGATGCTGACCCCGACGGTCATGAAGAACAGCCCCATCAGGATGCTTTTGAACGGCTGGATATCGGCCTCAAGCTGATGGCGGAATTCCGAGTTTGCCAGAACCACACCGGCCAGAAACGTGCCCAGGGCAGGCGACAGGCCGACCAGGATCATCAGGAATGCAATCCCCAGCACCATCAGAAGCGAGATGAACGTCGACATTTCCGGCAGACGCGAGGCGTGGACGAACCGGAACACCGGACGCGTCAGGAAATGCCCGGCCAGGATGATGCCGACCACGATGGCCAGCGTCAAAAGCGTTGCGGCCCAGCCGGGCAGCGATTGCACGATGCTCAGCAGCGGGGCTGCGGCGTTCTCGGTTGCCGACAGATCGCCGGTCACTCCGTGCGTATCAGTGTTGGCCAGAATCGTGTTGCCGCCCAGCAGCGGGATGATGGCCAGCATCGGCACCACGGCGATATCCTGCGTCAGCAGCACCGCAAAGGTCGAGCGTCCGCCGGCCGTGCGCATCAAGTTCTTTTCCGACAGCGTTTGCAGAACGATAGCTGTTGATGACAGCGCCATCAGCATGCCGACGGTCAGCGCCACCTCCCATGGCTGACCCAGCCAGATCAGGGCGGCCGCGATGGCAAGGGTGGTCAACGTGACTTGCAAGCCGCCCAGGCCCAGCAGCTTTTCACGCATGTCCCAAAGGGTGCGCGGCTCCAGCTCCAGCCCGATCAGGAACAACATCATCACAACGCCGAATTCGGCGAAATGCTGCAGATCCTTGGTCTCGGCCCCCGCCAGCCCCAGCGCCGGGCCAAGCAAAAGCCCTGCCGCAAGATAGCCAAGCACCGACCCAAGACCAAAGCGCACGGCAAGCGGCACCACCAGAACGGCGGCACCAAGGTAAAGGCTGGCCTGAAGCAGAAATCCTTCCATGGGTGCGGTTTTTGATCCTTTACATTGGCGGGTTGCGGAAACGCATGAGGCAATGAGGCGGCGCGACACCTTTGGGGGTGCGACCGGCGCGAAACGCGGCTTTCACGAATAGGGTAAGCGTAGTCGCAGGGGCGCGGCAATGTCCATGCCACCCTGGACGCACAAGGTTACGGGAATGCGGAGATTATTTCAAAAACGGCATCAAGCGTGATCACCAAACAGGCAATCAGCCTTTTGGCATGGCCAGGGCGATCAGCCGGCCGCCCTTCTGATAGCGCACCTCGGTTGCGGTGATGGCCGCAACCACCCCACCGTCGACACGGTCACCGATGGCAACCTTCTTGATCCGTCCGTTTGATTGACGCACCAGCGCATAGCGTTTGGCGGGGGTGCCATAGACGCCGATCAGATTGGTATTCCGAAGGTTGATCGCGTTCTTGTAGGTTGCCTGCTTGGCGACCGAGGCGCGCGTCGGGATACGCGGAGCGGCCGACGCAACCTCCCGTTCGGGTTCATTGTCGGCCTCGGGGGCGGACAGGTTCGTGGGCTCGTCATAGGGCGCGGCGCGGCGCGTCGGCGTCGGCTGGCGGATAGCGGCGGTCAGGGCGGTTTCAATGGATTTCGACAGCGTCGCAGGGCGGGCGGCGGGTTTGCGCGAAACCGCTACGGCCAGCGGGCTGATATTCAGTGGTGCAATCGCGATATTCGATGCCACCTCGACGGGATCGGGTTCGGGTGCCGCGACAAGGGCTGCGGCTGCCGACAATGTTGCGGCCTCGGTCGCCTGACGCGCGGCTTCGCCTGCGG
>JBGSRQ010000128.1:0-1818 GCA_041737515.1 Rhodobacterales bacterium
CCAGTTGTTGATGCGGGTTTGCTCAACCCCGATTTTGTTTTCGCCTCCCTTGCCGATGCCTGATCCGCTTTCCGCATAAGGTGGATTGATCAGCACCAAGATCGGCTTCGCGCCCTTCTTGCCCCCCTTCGCATCGGCAATTGAAGTGGTCCGGCAAATTCAGACAGCGTGCTAAGATGTATCCAGCATTGACGACAGGATACAGAAATGACGACAAGACGCAGTTTTTCGGACAAGTTCAAGGCCACGGTTGCGCTTGAGGCGCTTCGCGGAGACAAGACGGCGCAAGAGATTGCGGCCAAGCACAAGATCCACCCAACGCAGGTGACGACATGGAAACGTCAGGCGATTGACGGCCTGACGGGAGTATTTTCCGACAAGGCAAAGAAGGTCGAAGACAACGAAGCCGAAGTCAAAGAGCTTCACGCCAAGATCGGGAAATTGGCGGTGGAGAACGATTTTTTGTCACAAGGGCTGAAGCGATGAGCCCGTCTGAACGCAAGGTTATGATCAACCCTGACCGCACGGATCTGAGCCTGACCAGGCAGTGCAAGCTGCTGAAGATCAGCCGGTCATCCCTTTATTATGCACCGATTGGCATGAATGCTGAGACGCTGGAATTGATGAACGAGATCGACCGGGTGTTCACGAAATACCCGTTCTTTGGCAGCCGCCAGATTGCCGCCTATTTGCCACGCAACGGGTTCCACGCTGGCCGCCACCGCGTGCGTCGTCTGATGGGCGTTATGGGGTTGCAGGCGATCTATAAAGGCCCAAACACCAGCAAGAAGCATCCTCAGCACCCGATCTATCCCTATCTGCTCCGCAAGCTGCCCATCACGCGTCCAAACCATGTCTGGTGCAGCGATATCACTTATATTCCGGTCCGGCGTGGGTTCCTCTACCTTGTCGCGATCATGGATTGGGCGACACGTAAGGTGCTGGCATGGCGGCTCTCGAATACGCTGGATGCCAGCTTTTGTGTCGAGGCTCTGAACGCGGCCATCGCCAAACACGGCACGCCTGAGATCATGAATACCGATCAAGGATCCCAGTTCACCGGGGCGGCCTGGATCACCACCCTGACAGATGCCAAGATCAAAATATCCATGGATGGTCGGGGCCGCTATCTCGACAACATCTTCATCGAAAGGCTGTGGCGGTCCCTTAAGCAAGAGGCTGTCTACCTGCACGAATTGCAGGACGGGTTCCAAGCCAAACGCGTCATCGACGAATGGCTCGAATTCTACAACGCCGAGCGGCCGCACACCGCGCTTGATAAACGGACACCAGACGACGCATACTTTGACCCAATACAGATGAACCAAGCAGCATGAAACTTAACCCCGATGCATCTTAGCTGAGCCGCAAACCTGTTCAGAAAAGCAGGACCACTTCAGAAGACCTGTTTTCCGATATCCGTGATCTGTCGGCCAGATGTCGCTTCAAGAACTGTCAACACGAGACCGAACCAGGGTGCGCCGTTCTGAATGCGCTCGAAACTGGTGAGGTCGATCAGGATCGGCTCGCGCGATGGCGCAAACTTGTCGCTGAAGATGCCTTCAACTCTGCGACCCTGCTCGAACGCAAGAACAAGGATAAGGCTTTTGGCAAAATGGTGCGTACATTTGTGAAGCAGAACGACAAGCGGAAATAGAGAAAAGTCATGAGAGCGCCAATCCTGAGTAATCAGAAAATTTCGCAATCCATGAATAGAAAGAATTCCATGACACAACCCTACACTGTTCCAACTGGGGACCATCGGCAGCTGATGCAAGCAAATTGCCCGTGCCCGCCAAACCGGCTCTGTTGCACAAA
>JBGSRQ010000136.1:0-7634 GCA_041737515.1 Rhodobacterales bacterium
GACGGGCACGCTGTTGCCGGTGGTGCCCGAGGGCGGGAGGTTGGAGATCGTGTTCGAGGCGGGGTTTGGCGCGACATGGGCCTTGGTGCCGGCCGATCTGGGGCAGGCGGTGTTCCTGCTGGCCGCCGAATACTACGAGACGCGGCATGATCTTGACGGGCGCGCTGGCGGTCTGCCGCAAGCCGTGGTCACGCTGATCGAACGCTGGCGCACCGTGCGCATTCTGGGCGGGGGTGGGGCATGAGCGGGCCCGAACTGAACCGCCGACTGGTGCTGGAGGGGCGTCAGCGTGTGGCCGACGGGTCCGGGGGATACACCCAGACCTGGACGCCACGCGGGGTTCTATGGGCCGAGGTCAAGGCCGGGTCAGGGCGTGATGCGGCGGGCGTAGAGGTAACGCTGGCGACCGTTCCCTATCGCATCACGGTGCGTGGGGCGGCACAGGGTGCGCCGTCCCGCCCCTTGCCCGAACAGCGGTTTCGCGACGGGGCGCGGGTGTTTCACATTCTGGCCGTCGCCGAGCGCGACCCCGGCGGGCAGTATCTGTTGTGCTTTGCACGCGAGGAGGTGCCGGTATGAGCTATGGTGTGGCGGCCGCATTGCAGGCAGCGGTGTTTCAGCGCCTGGCCGGGTTTCCGGCGTTGGCAGGGGTTCCGGTTTTCGACGCTGCCCCGCCGGGTGCTGGCACGGGAACCTTTGTTCTGATCGGCCCGGAAGACGTGGTTGACGCATCTGACAAGACCGGCAAAGGCGCCGAACACCGCCTGCAGATCAGCGTGATCAGCGATGCGGCAGGGTTTCTTGCGGCCAAGGCGGTGGCTGTTGCGATATCGGATGCGCTGGTCGATGCGGCATTGACCCCAAGCCGGGGGGTACTGGTCAGCCTTGGCTTCATCAAGGCCGTTGCGCGCCGTCTGGACGAGGGCGGCACGCGGCGGATTGATCTGACATTTCGTGCTCGGGTGGATGACTGACTTATCAATTTCGAACATTTCGGTCGCGGTTCTGGTTTCCGTCGGCCTTTAGGCTTCACATAACGGAGAAATGACATGGCTGTGCAAAGCGGTAAGGATCTGTTGATCAAGCTTGATCTGACAGGTGCCGGACAGTTCGAAACCATTGCGGGTCTGCGGGCCACGCGCATCAGTTTCAACGCCGAAACGGTGGATGTGACCAGCCTTGAAAGCATCGGCGGGTGGCGCGAGTTGCTTGCGGGAGCTGGTGTGCGGTCGGCCTCGATTTCGGGGTCGGGGGTGTTCCGCGATGCCAACACGGATGAGCGCGCGCGCCAGATCTTTTTCGATGGCGAGGTGCCGGGCTTTCAGGTGGTGATCCCGGATTTCGGGATCGTGCAGGGGCCGTTCCAGATTTCTGCCATTGAATACTCGGGCAGCCACAACGGCGAGGCGAGCTATGACATGACGCTGGCGTCGGCGGGTGTGCTGACGTTCACGGCAATCTGATGGTGAACCCATTCGCAGGTGAAGTGGCGCTGGTGCTGGATGGCAAGCGGCATGTGGCCAAGCTGACTCTGGGAGCCCTGGCCGAGTTGGAGGCGACGTTGCAAACCGGCACACTGATCGAACTGGTCGAACGGTTCGAGGCGGGGCGGTTTTCGACCCGCGATGTGCTGGCGCTGATCGTGGCCGGGTTGCGCGGCGGCGGGTGGGCGGGATCTGCCGCTGATCTGCGCACGGTAGAGATCGGCGGTGGCCCGGTCGAGGCGGCACGGGCGGCGGCCGAATTGCTGGCACGAGCCTTCGCGTTGCCGGGCGAGCCATGAGAGGGATCGACTGGTCCGGCCTGATACGGGCCGGTTTGAACGGGCTGCATCTGACGCCGGATGCCTTCTGGCGGCTGAGCCCGGTGGAATTGCGGATCATGCTGGGGGCGGAAGCGGTGGTGCCGCCCCTGACACGCGCGCGGCTGGAAGAACTGGCCGCAGCATTTCCCGATGTGAAAGGACAAGGCGATGGCGACGCTTGAAGAACTGCAGGATCAAGTGACAGCACTTGAAGCCACCTTGGGCAGCACGACCGATCTGGTCGGCGTCTTTGACACCGAACTGGGCCGGATGCGTGAAAGCCTCCTGTTCACCGGGCGCGAGGTCAACACTCTGTCGAACGGCATCGGTTACGGCTTGCGGCGGGCGTTTGACGGGTTGGTGTTTGACGGGTTGAAACTGTCGGACGCTCTGAAGGGCGTCTCGCAGCGGATTGTCGATACGGTTTACGGCATTGCGGTGAAGCCAGTGCAGAATGCGCTGGGCGGGCTTTTGTCGCAGGGCATCAACTCGGCCTTGAGCGGTGTTTTGCCGTTTGCCAACGGGGCCGCGTTCAGTCAGGGGCGGGTGATGCCCTTTGCCAAGGGGGGCGTCGTCTCCAGCCCGACCAATTTCGCGATGCGTGGCGGCACCGGGTTGATGGGCGAGGCGGGACCCGAGGCGATCTTGCCGCTGGCACGCGGGGCTGACGGGCGGCTGGGCGTTCAGGCAGGCGGTGGGCGGGCGACAACGGTGGTGATGAACATCACGACACCTGACGCGCAGAGTTTTCAAAGATCGCAGGCACAGATTGCGGCGCAGGCCTCGCGGGCCCTGGCGCGCGGACAGCGGAACCGGTGAGGAAAAAAGCATGGCATTTCACGAGATACGCTTTCCCGCGAACCTGAGCTTTGGGTCGGTCGGCGGACCCGAGCGGCGCACGGATATCGTGACGCTGACCAATGGCTTTGAGGAGCGCAATACGCCCTGGGCCCATTCGCGCCGGCGGTATGATGCTGGTGTCGGGCTGCGCAGTCTGGACGATGTGGAAAAGGTGATCGCGTTTTTCGAGGCGCGGCGCGGTCAGTTGCACGGGTTTCGCTGGAAGGACTGGTCGGATTACAAATCCTGCGCGCCGTCAAAAATCGTGGGGCCGGAAGATCAGCGGCTTGGCACGGGAAACGGCACCAAGAAGGTTTATGCGCTGATCAAGACCTACAAATCCGGGGCCAACAACTATGCGCGCCCGATTGTGAAGCCGGTTGCAGGATCGGTGGTGGTGGCCGTGGCGGGCGACCCCAAGATCGAGACGCTGGAATACAGCGTCGACAATGACACTGGCCTGATCACATTCTTTGACGCGCCGGATGTTGGGGTTGCGGTGACGGCGGGGTATGAGTTCGACGTGCCGGTGCGGTTTGATACCGACACGATCCAGACCTCGGTCCAGTCGTTTCAGGCGGGCGACCTGCCGGCGGTTCCCATTGTGGAGGTGCGCATCTGATGGCGGGCGCACAGGACCTTTACGCGCATCTGCAAAGCGGGGCGTCAAGCGTTTGCCGCGCCTGGGCGGTGACGCGGGCGGACGGCGAATCTTTCGGCTTTACCGACCATGACCTTGATCTGAGTTTTGAGGGGTTCGATTTTCGCGCCGACAGCGGATTGACGGCGCGGGCATTGCAGCAGGCGACGGGCTTGTCGGTCGATAATTCGGAGGCTCTGGGCGCGCTGAGTTCAACATCGGTGACAGAGGCCGATATTCTGGCCGGGCGGTTTGACGGGGCTGAAGTGCAGGCATGGCTTGTGAATTGGGCCGATGTGAATGAACGTGTGCTGCAGTTTCGCGGCACCTTTGGTGAGATCACGAGGGCAGGCGGGGCGTTTCAGGCCGAATTGCGCGGGCTGACCGAGGGGCTGAACCAGCCGCAGGGCCGGGTGTATCAGCGCACCTGCTCGGCCGTGCTGGGAGACGCGGCCTGCAGGGTCGATCTGGGGCAGCCTGGATATTTCGCCGAAATAGCCGCCGAAGATGTAAAGGGTCGCCAGACGTTCCGGTTTGCCGATCTTGCCGGATTCGATGATCGTTGGTTCGAGCGTGGACGCCTTGTTGTGCTGAGCGGGGCCGCCAAGGGTCTTGTCGGTGTGATCAAGAACGACCGTATCCGCACGGGCGGGCGTGAGGTCGAGTTGTGGCAATCCTTCGCGCTTGAGATTGCGGTGGGAGATATGCTGCGGCTGGAGGCGGGGTGCGACAAACGGGTGGATACCTGCCGGCTGAAGTTCAACAACTTTCTGAACTTCCGGGGCTTTCCGCATATTCCGGGCGAGGATTGGTTGACGACGTTCCCGCGCAGTCAGGATGTGAATGACGGTGGGAGCCTTGGCCGATGACGCCGCATCAGGCGCGCATCGTGGCCGAAGCGCGGGACTGGATCGGCACGGCCTATGTGCATCAGGCCTCGGCAAAGGGTGCGGGGACGGATTGTCTGGGGCTATTGCGCGGCATCTGGCGGGCGCATTTCGGGCCGGAGCCTGTGGAGGTGCCGGCCTATTCGCGCGACTGGTGCGAACCGTCGGGGAGTGAGGATTTGCTGGCCGCTGCCTCTCGGTGGCTGATGCCGGGGACCGGGCAGGCGGGTGACGTTTTGCTGTTCCGGATGCGGGATAGATCGGTGGCCAAGCACCTTGGCATAGCGGTGGACATCGGGGCGAAACCGACGTTCGTGCATGCCTACACCGGGCACGGAGTGGTGGAAAGCCCGCTGTCGGACCCTTGGGCCCGGCGTATAGCGGCGCGCTTTGCCTTTCCGGAGCCGACTGAAATTCAGGGAGTTGAGTAAATGGCAACACTATTGCTGTCGGCTGTGGGTGCTGCTGCAGGTGCGGGGTTTGGCGGCACGGTTCTGGGGCTTTCGGGGGCCGTCATCGGGCGCGCCGTGGGTGCCACGCTGGGCCGGGTCATCGACCAGCGGTTGCTGGGTGCGGGATCTGACGCGATCGAGGTCGGCCGGGTAGACCGTTTTCGTTTGATGGGGGCAAGCGAAGGTGCTGCCGTGCCACAGGTTTTCGGACGGGTCAGGCTGGCGGGGCAGGTGATCTGGGCCACACGTTTCGAAGAAGCGACAGCAACTTCGGGCGGGGGCAAAGGGGCACCCAAAGCGCCGAAGACGACGGAGTATTCCTATTCGGTGAGCCTTGCGATTGCACTGTGCGAAGGCGGGATCGCCAATATCGGGCGGATCTGGGCGGACGGTGTCGAAATCTCGCCGCGTGATCTGAACCTGCGGCTATACCTTGGCGGCGAGGCGCAGCCACCCGATCCGAAAATCGAGGCGGTGGAGGGGGTTGGGATGGCCCCGGCCTATCGCGGCATTGCCTATGTGGTGCTTGAGGATCTGGCGCTGGCCCAGTTCGGCAACCGGGTGCCGCAGTTTTCGTTCGAGGTAGTGCGCTATGCGCAGGGGCGTTTGGCAAATGCTATCAGCGATCTTTCCGGAACCGTCCGGGCGGTGGCTTTGATCCCCGGAACGGGGGAGTATTCGCTGGCGACAACTCAGGTCCATTACAACGAGGAAGAAGGTGTAAGCCGGTCGGCCAATGTCAACACACCCAACGGGATGACGGACTTCTCCGCCTCGGTCCGGCAATTGCGCAATGAATTTCCGAATGTGGGTTCGGTCTCGATGGTGGTCAGCTGGTTTGGCAGCGACTCGCGCTGCGGATCGTGTCTGGTGCAGCCCAAGGTCGAGCAGGCAGATACTGAGGGCGAGGTTATGGCCTGGACAGCGGGCGGCATTTCGCGCGCGCAGGCGGGGCTGGTGCCTCGGGTTGAGGGGAAATCTGTTTACGGTGGCACGCCTTCGGATGTGTCGGTCATCGAGGCGATTGGCGATCTGAAAGCACGCGGTCGCGAGGTGATGTTTTACCCCTTCATCCTGATGGAGCAAATAGCCGGGAATACTTTGCCGGACCCCTATTCGGATGCGACGGGTCAGGCGGTTTTGCCCTGGCGCGGGCGGATCACGCTGAGCAAGGCACCCGGGCAGGTCGGGTCGCCGGATCGAACGGTAACGGCAGCCGATCAGGTGGCGCAGTTTTTTGGGACCGCGCAGCCGGGGGACTTTACCGTGGCAGGCACGACGGTCAGCTATTCGGGGCCTGCGGAATGGCGATATCGCCGGTTCATTCTGCACTATGCGCACCTGTGTGCGGCGGCGGGCGGAGTGACGACCTTCTGCATCGGGTCTGAAATGGTCGGGCTGATGCAGATCCGCGGCGCGGGTGATACGTTCCCGGCGGTGATGGCGATGCGGACGCTGCTGGCGGATGTGCGGGCCATTCTGGGGCCGCAGGTCAAGCTGACCTATGCCGCCGACTGGTCGGAATATTTCGGGTATCACACCGGGAATGATCTTTATTTCCATCTTGATCCGTTGTGGTCTGACCCAGATTGCGATCTGGTCGGGATCGACAATAACTTGTCGTCAATTTTACCAAGCCTTACCCAGCCTAATCATGGTTTCTATCCTATTGTCTTTTAGACATAATTTCCCTGTCACGCCTTACCTAACCTTGCCTGCTTCTACTCTGCATAAGGTCTCAGGGAGGGTCTAGACTTTCAAACTAGGGGAGAACTATGTCCACCAAATTGACTCAATCTTTGGCAACTCAGCTTGCCAATACAAGCAAACCAGGCACGTTGATCTATGATGCAGAGGTAAGTGGCCTTCGCATTGTTGTGGGTTCCAAAAGCTCAAGTTGGAAGATTGTTGGCCGCATCAATGATGGATCGGCCCTTTATGTGACTGTCACTATTGGTCGCGTTGATGAGATGACCTTGAAGACCGCCAGGTTGAAGGCAATTGAGATAAGGCAGCAACTTGCCCGTGGCGAAGACCCACGTCGCCCTAAAACTCAAGTGCCTACCGTTCAGCAAGCCCTTGACCACTACATTGCCATGAATAAGGGCAATCTCCAGTCATCCACCCTTGCTGATTATCGCAGGAGTATGGAAGGCCCGCTCAAGGGTATTGTGAAGCTTCCAATGTCCTCGATTGATCGAACCCTTTGTCGCAACCTCCATGAAAAATTGAGCACTAAGCATGGTCCGGTGGCAGCAAACACAAGCCTTCGCACGCTTCGCATGTTGTATAATGATGTCCTGAGAGTTCATGATTTACCCCCAAATCCCGTCAGCTTGGCTGTCCGTTTCAACGTGGAAAAGGCAAGGGATTGGGCCATCAGTGACGCAGACATGCCTGCCATGTGGCGTGAGCTTGATGCCCTGGAGGATCAGATTGCACGGGGAGCGTGGCTACTTATGGTCTTCACTGGTCTGAGGGCTTCTAACGCCAGGCAGGCAAGGTGGGATGCTCTCGATGAGGATGGGGTTCTCACCATCCCCCGCACCAAGGGTGGTAGGGTCTTCAAATGCCCCCTGCCAAGGTTCCTGATCCAAGAACTAGAGGCACTGAGGGCCTACACAAAACCCCTCGCCTCACCGTGGATATTTCCCGCCAAAACTACCCGCACAGGGCACATCTCCGTCCTTCGTTCTGATCGTGGCTTCTCACATCAACCCCACAGCCTTCGCCACTCCTATCGTCAACATTGCCTTGAGGCTGGGGTAAACTTTGAGACCACCCTGTTCCTGATGGACCACTACAGCCCCCACGTCTCGTTTAGGTATGTGACCCGCTCAGCATTGACTGGCCACCTTCGTGAAGCTCAGGAGGTTGTTGCTGCTCGCATCCTGAGCTTCAGAGGCAAGCCATCCCCAGTTTGATGGTTTAGAAGGCCCCCGTAAGCCTTCATAATCCTATCTAAGCTGTTGTAAGGATTGAGACAATGCAGGATGAAATACTTGCTCGCT
>JBGSRQ010000157.1:0-6544 GCA_041737515.1 Rhodobacterales bacterium
CGGTCACCAGCACGGGAATGTTCAGCGGGAAGGGTTCGTCCACCCCGCCCGTCAGGTTCTGCAGCGCCTGCGTTGCGACCACGACCGTTGCCCCGGACGATCCGGGGGCCACAGATGCCGCCAGCAGCGCAAAAGCGGGCACGCTTGCGTTGATCGCGGCGATCACCTGGGCTGCGGTTGACGTGACAGCCGACGCGCCCGAGGTGGCCAGATTGACGACGATGTCATTGCCCGTAACCACAACGGCCAGCGCCTGTGTTGCGGCCGCCGGGTCGCGCAACTGGATGCGCACACCGTTGCCACCGGCACCTGCGACCTTGGATGTTAGCAGAAGTGCGGCGTTCAAAAGGCCCAGCGTCAGGGTGGCCTTGATGTCTGCGGCAGCATTCGGTGCGGTGCCGACAAAGCCGATAATGGATGATTTCACGGTCTGGATCGGACGGATGCCGTCATCGATCTGAACCGTCTCGACGCCATGCAGGAAAATATCGGGCATCACAATGCTCCTTTAACGGGGGTTTCAACAGGGGCTTCGGCGTGGGCCTTGGTGGCCGGTTTGGGCGGCGTGCTATCCTCACTTTGCAAGCTTGCCAGCGCAGTCAGACCGTTTTTCAGCACGGCGGCGACTTCGGTTACGTCCGTGGCGGCCAGAATGTGTTTGTGAACCGAGCGCCGGATACCAGTCACGACCGAGATGATGCCGGTGTACTGTTCAGCCTTGCCCAGGATCACCTGCGCCAGCCAATCCGGGTCTTCTCCGGTCATCTTTGCCTCGGAAACAATCAGTGGGTGTGGCGTGGCATTGCTGTGCGAAAGGGCCGCTGCAGCCTTGGTTGACCAGGACGCTACCTCGGGCGCGGGCACGCCTGCGGTGAACTGCGCCAGATAGCGATCCAGTGCCTGCATGAATTCCGCCTGTGCCTCGCCTTGCGCGCGGGCCAGTGCCGCCGCAGGGTCCGACATAGGGTCCACCAGATGCGGCAAGCCGTCGGCGTCGTCGGCGATCAGCAGGCCGTTCGACAATCCGTTCAGCAACTGCTGATGAAACACTTGCGTCATCGCGAGTGAGTCATCAGGGATCGCATCCCCATGGACCGACTGCATGTAGAACGTCCGGTCCCTGGCACACCAGAACACAAGCTCCGGTTCCACCGGCGTGTCATTCACGACCGGTTCGGGGCCGGGCACATAAGGTTCTTCCAGATAGTTCGCAGGCATCTCGATGTTGTCCTGTTCTGCCATGATCTCAGTTTCCTATCGCAAACCAGCGGAATCCCGTGGCCCCGCCGGTGACAAAACTCTGGTTGATCGTCATGGAAAACCGTGATGGGCTGCCCACTATATTGAACACGGATGCGCGGGAACCGTCGGTGTGGGCACCGCAGACAATGCCGGTGTAAAAGTTGTTCGGAAATGCGATCGGGAACGTGACAGATGTCGCCGCATTCGACGTCTGATAGCCCCACTGCAGCATGGTCCCGACCACTCCGGGTGCATCGGGCAGTTTTTGCCAGCCATTCGCATTGTTCGAAAACGGCATCGCCAGAATTGACAGCATCTTCGGGTCGATCTGGAACGGGTTGCCGCTGTTGACGGCCCGGATCACACGGTCATACCCGAAGTCGATTTCGGCCACCCCGTCGATGCTGAACCGCAAACCCAGCGCGGTGGCATAGATGCCGTTGGTCTGCCCGGCCAATCCGATCACCTCGATCGACGGTTCGGCCTGGCCAAGGGACGCCTGCGCGCGGATCCGGGCAAAGGTCTTGATCCCGGTGGCCGACTGGTTGCCGGTCCGCCGCATGGTGTCGTTGTCTGCGATGTCTTTGAGGAAGGCCGTGCGGTTCGCCAGATCCTGCGCCGAAAGGTTGGCGGCCCCGGCCCGCGTCACCTTGTTGGGTGCGCCGCCCACAACGGGGTCCGTCGTCTCGATCCGTTCGACCGGGCCATAGACCAGACTGTCAACAAGTGCCGCCATCATGCAACTCCGTGTGTATAGATGCCGTCGAAACTCGTGGCACCGTCGTAGAAATTTGGGGTTTCCGTGAAATCCAGCGCCTTCAGACGGCAGCGGATCGGCGCAACGGATGCGAGGAACGACCGCAGGACCGCAGCCGCCGCGATCGTGATCGGTGCGGCCATCAAAAGCCGGTATTCTGCCCAGTGATCGGTCTGGGCATAGGTGTTGCTTCCGTCATAAAGAAAAAGGCCGTTATGCAAAGCGGTCGATCCCGCCTCGCGGATTTGCGCGCTGCCGTAATCCGCCGCGATCATCGCCTGGCGGATCGCGCCGACCGTGCCCTTGCGCCGGTGCACCGAAACCGACGCCGCAATCACGGCCCGTTTGGTGGCCTCGGGCCAGTCGGGGTTCCAGTCGTCGACAGAAAGGGCGAATGCCAGCCAGGGCAGGAATGCAGCCGGGCAGTTCTGCGCATTCCAGAGTGCTGCATTCGGCACAGGTACCGCTCCGATGCGGGCGGTCGCGGCCTCAACCGCGCCTTCAAAATCCGTGCTGCTGGGCGGCAGAATCGTCATGGAGCCACCGTCACGGTCACGGCCGTGCAGAACGCCGCCTGAAACTCGGTCGGCACAACGTCGGCAACTGGGGCCGTCAACACCACGTTTGACACGCCCTGCTGGTAAAGTGCCGCCAGAATGGCCCCAACCCGCACCGGTCGCCCGACACGGTGTGCCGACGCGACATAAGCCGTCACGGCCTGCTCGGCCTGCGCGCGCACACGGGCAGAGTCCGGTCCGTCAAAGAACGACAGGCTGGCGGTCACCACATAGGGCACGATGGTCGCCGCCTGCACGTTTACGGTATCACACAGCGGGCGCACGTCCTCGGCATTCAGGGCTTCTGAAACGGCACTGATCACATCCAGCGCGGGCGCGCCGTCACTGACGGTTGACAGCACCGTGACCCGCACCTCGCCCGGTGTCGGGCTGACAACGCCCGCATCCTTGACACGACCGTCCGCCGACAACGCATGAAACAGATACGCCCCGCGCGGACCGGCGGTCGAAAACCCTTCCAGTGCCAGCGACACGCGGGCCCGGAAATCGGCATCGGCCTCCATGACTGCCGCAACTGGCGGCACCGCCAGTGGATCGGCGGGCACCTTGACCAGGCGCAGCACAGCAAAGAACGCGGCCAGATTGTCCAGATCGGCACCGGTCGCGGTCGGCAACAGCACGGCGCGGGCCGCATCGTTGACCCGCGCGCGCACCAAGACCTCGCGGTAGGCCACGACTTCCAGAAATTTGACCAGTGGTTCGCTTTCCAGCGCCAGCACATCGGCCAGGTCGGGCGCAAAGCCCAGCAGGCTTGACTTCAGCGCCGCCAGAACCGCCTCGAAATCCAGCGTCTCGGTGATGTCGGGCACCGGCAGGCCGCCCAGATCAATGGCCGTGAACCCGCTCATGCCGCCACCTGCGCTTCGATCGTGACGCTGCCCGCGTCAACCTCGCCGGTCAACAAGAGCGAAACCTTGCCCGCACTGGCTTGCATGATCTCGACCTTGCGCAGCACGAAGCGCGGCTCCCATTTGGCCAGCGCATCGGCGGTTTCGGCGAACAGATCAACCATCGTCTCGCCATTCATCGGCGCGTCGATCAGGTTTGGCAGGTCCGACCCATAATTGCGCCGCATCACGCGGGTGCCCTTGGGCGTCGACAGGATGTCATGGATCGACTGTGCCAGGTGCTCGTCAAAGCTCAGCGCGCGGCCCGTGGTGCGGGATGTGCCGGTCATTCGGGCACCCCGGTTTTCTGCAGGCCAACGGCGATGCCACCATGCTTGTGCTTCACCAGACTGATGCCGGAGGCGACCACGTCGCCAGTGACCTCGATGTCACCGTCGACATAGATGTTGCCGATGATGCGCAGCGTGCCTGACCCCAGGTCCATCGTCGGGCTTGCGGCATCGGGGGCCACAAGGTTGCCGTCGATGGGCAGCGCGCCCATCACAAAGGCGCGGGCCATGTCACCCGAAGGGGCGCAGACCGTGACCTGGTCGCCGACCGATGGCATGAAATGCAGCTTGATGTCGCCCGACAGCATCTGCATCACCTGAATGGGCGCGGTCGGCAGATCACCGATCTGCACCCGCACCCGGCCCGATGCGTTGTCGACCGATGTCACCCGGCCCACCGACAACATGTTGCCGATCTGGCGGTCGGCCTCGGCGGCGGCAAAGGGCAGTGCGCCGCTCATGGGGCCACCTCGACCTGCGCATAGTCATCATCGGGGCCCGCGCGGGTGTAAACCTCGATCGGCAGCACTTGCGACACCGGCCAGTCGTCCAGCCCGATCGGCTGCGTCCACGTAATCGCGGTCAGCGCCACGCCCGCCTTTTCGGTCAGCTCGGTGACCAGCGGGTTTTCGGCGATGTCACGCGGCTCGCCCAGAAGCGGGCCCAGACCCCAGAACTGGTTGGGGATCAGCCGAAGCAACACCTGCGTGATGACAGCGGCCGACTCGTCGCGCCCCAGCCCCATGACTTCCTTGGTCAGCACGAACGCGGCCAGATCGAGGTCATAACTGTGCACCTGACCGGCATAGGTCTGCGACTGGCGCATCCCGATGCGGCTGATCAGAACAGCCGGGGCGGCGAAAGGCCCGGACTTCAGCTTTTCCAGATCAAGCCTGCCGGTCACACCCTTGCAGGTGCGCAAACCGGGTAGGCGTGCCTGGATCACAGCGGCCATGTCGGCGGTCAGCGTGGCAAGGGCGGTATCCGGCGTCATGCCACAAGCCCCCCTTCAATGGCGTCCAGCACAAAGGCGCGGATGTCCGAACGGTTCTCGGTCGACAGGCCCAGATAGGGTCGCGCAGGGATACCGCGCCCGCCGAATTGCTGGATGGCGGCATAGACGACATGGACGCCCACCCGCGCCTCCGGACCCGCGCCCTGACCCTGCACCGATTGCAAAAGGGCATTCGACTGGACAAGCAGCGAGCCCGGATAGCGGCGGTTCGGGCGTTTCAGGCTCGCGGCATAACGCGGCGACCACGGCACCCAGGGCGAGCCATCAGGGGCGCGTTTCTCGACATCCAGACGCTGCTTTGTCTGATCTTCAAGCAGCTGCGACACACCGTCCATGATGGCGCTGAACTCGTCCGCGCTCAGCGACGACAGCGCCTTGACGGCGATCTCGCTCTCGACCTTGACGCTGAAGGTGGTCGAAGCCATCAGATGTCCCTCATCTTTTCACGGCTGAACAGACGCTCCGGGCCACCCTGAACGATCGGGGATGGCGCGTTGAAATCGCCCTCCAGCCCGTCTGTCGGCAGCGGGATCGGGGTCGAGAACACCAGCTGCGCATTGCCTTTGGCGATTTCGGACAGGGTTTTCAGCGCCGCGTCGTAGCGCTTCTGCATCTGCTCGGTCATCATCTCGGCCGACAGGGCCAGACGATACAGGGCGATCTCGACGCAAAGCTGCTTCAGGTGTTGCGGCACCTCGTGCAGCGGAAGGGTGTAACGCCGGGCAAGCCATGTGTCGATCTCTGCCGACGCGTAGTCCAGCGCGCGCAGGGTGGCCGTCGCATCGGCCACACCGTCCCGATCGTGGTCTGCCACGACCAGGGCATCCACCCCGTAAAGATCAGTGATGTCAGATTGCGAGGCGTAAGGCATCACGCGGTCACATGCTTGACGGCCGAGAACACCGCTTCCTCGATCTTCGTGCGGGCCAGGGCGATTTCGCGCGACCCGCCGATCGTATCCAGCAGCGCCAGAAACTCGTCTCCGGTATCCTTGATGGCGGCGACCTGCGCCTTCTCGGCCTCCGTCAGCACCCGGTAGGCATGGCGCATCGGGCTGTTGGCCACGCGGGCATCGGACGTTCCTGGGATCGTATCTGCGGACATGGGGCACCCCTGCAAGGTTTGGTGGCCGTCTCTCCGGCCTGTCACGCGTCTGTTCCGCGTTGTCCTCCGGGCGCGCCCCCGGCGGCCTACCGGCCTGGCTCCCCCTCGCTCGCTTTTGGTTTTTCACTTGCGAGGGATCATTGCCGGGCTTTCGCCTGGCATCACGGGGCGGGTTTCAGCTCCGACCAGACCTCGGCTACCAACTTGGCCGTGATCTTCTTCGAAAGATCGGGCAGCGCGTCCCTCAGGGCGGCGACCGTGGGGGCTCCGTCCTTGTCGAACCCGGCAGGTTCCAGCGCGCCGATCGCGGCCTTCACCGCATCGGCCACCGTCGCCTGCGCTGCCATCTCGACTTCGGCACCTTCCGGGGCCGGGCTGATGTGCAGCATCGACGTGGACTGCAGCACCGCCCATTCGTCTTCGGTGAAGGTTTCTGGCTCGACGATCACGCCCTCGGTCGTGAAGGCGCGGCCCAGACGAAAGAACGTGCCGTTCAAGGCCGATGCGACGGCCGCGATCCTGATCAACTGCTTCGTCATCACTCGATCCAGTCGTTCACAAGAACCTCGACGTTGCGGAACAGCGGGTTCGATGCGCCGTTCGCAAGGTTCTGGGTTTCGATCAGCGTCCGGGCTGCACTTTCCAGCGACGGGCCGACCATCAGCACGTTC
>JBGSRQ010000169.1:0-8766 GCA_041737515.1 Rhodobacterales bacterium
GGGCCGCGCTGACGAAGGCTGGATCCTGGGCGCCGGGCACGCGCCCCTTCTGACGCAGGCGCTTGCATGACGCCGCAGATCCTTCTCGGCCTGCCCGCGCCGCTTGTCCCTGAGGCGACAGCCCTCTACTGGCAGGCATTCGGCGCAAAACTTGGCCGGGTCATGGGCCCCGAACCCCGGGCCTTGGCATATCTCGCCCGCGTCATGCGTCCCGACCGATGCCTCTGCGCGCTGGATGATCGCGGCGCACTTCTGGGCCTTGCCGGGTTCAAGACCCCGCAGGGCGCATTTGCAGCAGGCAGCGCCACCGACCTGCGCACCGTTTATGGCCCGGCAGGGGCATTCTGGCGCGACCGGCTTCTGCGCCGTCTCGACACGGAAGCACCCGACGACCGGTTTCTGATCGACGGCATCTGTGTCGCCCGCGCCGCCCGCAATCAGGGCATCGGAACCTTGCTGCTGGCTGCGATCTGCGATCTGGCGGCACAGCGCGGTTACAGCGCCATTCAACTTGACGTCGTCAACACGAACGCCCGCGCCAGGGCACTTTATGAACGGCTCGGGTTTCAGCTCGCATCCACCCAGTCGCTCGGCCCCCTGCGGCATGTCTTCGGCTTCAGCGCCGCCCTCACGATGGTCCGTGACCTGCCTTGATTGCGCGAAAATCCCGTGGACTTCATCTTTGCTCAAATACTCATCAGCCCCGTCACGAGTCCGAAGAGGTTGGATTTGAGTATTTTTGCAAAGATGAAATCGCAAGACCTCAGTCAGACGAAGCCGTGGAGCAAAGGCGACGCCGTCCGAGCGGGGCTCGATGCCCCCGAGGTCGGCTCCACCGATGTGCAGGCGTCTCAGTCGAACGTTCCGGTCACCCGTCCCAGCAACATGAAGGCGCGGGCTGTGCGGGTGTCGGCCAGATCGGCGATATCGGCGTCGCTGGCACGGGCCTCGAACCCGGTAAAGCTCTTGTCGAAGGTGCGCAGGAAATGGTGCCCCGCATCTCGAAAGATCGGGTCTTCCTTCATCCGTGCGGCGGTCAGTGCCAGGCTGGATCGGTCGCGGATACCGCCCAAAGCCGCAATCGCGCGGCCCCGCTCACCTGCTGCGAACCGGCGCCAGACATCGGCGCGGGCGCGGTCGGGGGCAAGGTCATCCATGTAGATGCCTTCCTGACTTAGCAGCGTCAACACATCCTGCGCCGCGCGGACAAGTTTTGATGCCTCGCGGTCTTCCAGCGCCAGCCGCAGCGCGCGAAATCCGGCACGATCTTCGGCTGTTTCCGGAAAGTTCAGGGCCATGACCAGATCGCGCATCGCCAGCGGCGCTTTCATCTCTTCGGCCGGGGTGCCCAGCGCCAATGCGGGCTGGTCCTCGGTGGCGGGTGCGGGCCGCGGCGCGGCCATCGCGCGGCTGTGGTCTGCCGAAGGCACGGTCTGCGCCGGGTCGCGACGGCTGGTGAACATCGCCAGAACCGCATCGGTCTGCCGTTGCGCCGCAACAATCTCGTCCAGCTTCTTTTCCACCGATGGTTTCATCGCGGCAGTCTGGGCTGCCGTCTGCGCCGCAGCCGTACTTGCAACATAGGCGTTGCGCATTGCATCGACGGCCGCCTGCAATCGCGCCGCCTCGCCCCGCAGGGACCGGATCATCCGCAAGGTCGTGACCGAAACCCAGATCAGCGCAAGTGGCATGAACACTACCATCAGAGTCATGATCACATCCACCGATGATCCGCCCCGACCCCAGATCGCGGTGATCAGCACCGCCATCACCCAGATCACGCTCAGCGCAACCGCAATCACCTCGGGGCCAAGCCGACCGGCGGCCGCCTCAAGCCGCTGTTGCAGGATCGGGTCGACCGGTTTTTGCCGAGGGTCTTTCATTGCAGCCCCTGCCCTTGCGTCATGCCTAGACGTAGCGCACCTTGACGACTTCATAGTCGCGCTGCCCGCCGGGAGTTTTGACCTCGACGCTGTCGCCCTCATCCTTGCCGATCAGCGCGCGGGCAAGGGGCGAGCGGATGTTCAAAAGCCCGTTCTCTATATCCGCCTCGGCCTCGCCCACGATCTGGAACACCTTTTTCTCGCCCGACTCTTCATCCACCAGCGTGACCTCGGCCCCGAACTTGATGGCCCCCGACAGGCGGGAAGTGTCGATCACATCGGCCAGCGAAAGCATCGCTTCAAGTTCCTTGATGCGGCCCTCGATGAAGCTCTGTTTTTCACGCGCCGAATGGTATTCGGCGTTTTCCGACAGGTCGCCATGCTCGCGCGCCTCGGCAATCGCCCGGATGATCGCGGGGCGTTCGATGGATTTCAGAACCTTGAGTTCATCTTCCAGAGCGGTGTGACCCTTGCGGGTCATAGGGAACTTTTCCATCAGGCTTCACACGAATGAAGAAAGCCACGGCCTTGCGGGCCATGACCTCGGGTTGGTTTCTACGTTACATGACCGGACCCGCGCGCAGATTGCAATACCCTCGCAACCCCTGCGGGCGGAAAGCGGCAGGCGTGCCGCATTGAACCGCCGCCTTGAACCCGGGTGATGCCGCGTTACGATTGACCCTTGAAGGTGGTGCGGGATACCCCTTCAATGCAAAGACAACCGCGCGGGAGATGACGGCATGGCCGAAGTGACACGGGAATCGATGGAGTATGACGTGGTGATCGTGGGTGCAGGACCTGCGGGCCTGTCTGCCGCGATCCGTCTGAAGCAACTCGATCCGGAACGCTCGGTCGTGGTGATGGAAAAGGGGTCGGAAGTCGGCGCGCACATTCTTTCGGGCGCCGTGCTTGACCCGTCGGGGCTGAATGCCCTGTTGCCCGATTGGCGCGATTTGGACAGCCCGGTAAAGGTGCCGGTGGTCGAGGACGAGTTCTTCATGATGGGCCCGGCGGGCCAGATCCGCATCCCGAACTGGCCGATGCCTCCGCTGATGAGCAACCACGGCAACTATATCGTGTCGATGGCCAATGTCTGCCGCTGGCTCGCGGGCGTGGCCGAGGGACTGGGGGTCGAGATTTTTCCCGGAATGTCCTGCTCGGCGCTGGTTTACGGCGACCAGGGGCAGGTGCGCGGCGTGGTGGCGGGCGAATTCGGCATCAATCCCGACGGCACCCCCGGCCCGAATTACGAGCCGGGGCTGGAGCTTTTGGGCAAATACGTTTTCCTGTCGGAAGGCGTGCGTGGCAGCCTGTCCAAAGAGGTGATCGCGAAATACGATCTTTCGGCGGGCAAGGAGCCGCAGAAATACGGCCTTGGCATGAAGGAAATCTGGGAGATTGATCCCGAAAAGCACCATCTAGGCCGGGTCACGCATACGATGGGCTGGCCCTTGGGTTCCAATGCAGGCGGCGGGTCTTTCCTGTATCACATCGAGAATAATCAGGTTTATGTCGGCTTGGTGGTGCACCTGAACTACCAGAATCCGCATCTTTACCCCTACATGGAATTTCAGCGCTTCAAGCATCACCCGATGATCGCCGAACTGTTGAAGGGCGGCAAACGGGTGGCCTACGGCGCGCGCGCCATCACCGAGGGCGGCTGGCAGTCGATCCCGAAGATGGTGGCACCGGGCGTGGCGCTGTTGGGGTGCAGCGCGGGGCTTGTGAACGTGCCGCGCATCAAGGGCAATCACAACGCGATGCTGTCGGGGATCGCGGCAGCCGAGGCCGCGGATACCGCCATTAAGGCGGGCCGAGCAGGCGATGAACTGACATCTTATGAAGCTTCGGTGCGCGGCGGTGCGATTGGAGCCGATCTTAAAAAGGTGCGGAATGTCAAACCCCTGTGGTCGAAATACGGGTTGGTCACCTCGCTTGTGGGTGGCGGACTGGACATGTGGACAAACACGCTTGGGTTCAGCCTGTTCGGAACGCTTGGCCACGGCAAGACAGATGCTGCGGCAACCGGATTGGCGGCAGATTTCAAGCCCATCGACTACCCCCGCCCGGACGGCGTTCTGTCGTTTGACCGGCTGACCAACGTGGCGTTCAGCTTTACCAACCACGACGAAAACCAGCCCGCGCATCTGACGTTGAAAGACCCGTCGGTTCCCATCGCCGTGAACCTGCCCAAATACGCCGAACCCGCGCAACGCTATTGCCCGGCGGGGGTTTATGAGGTGGTGGCCGAAGCCGGCAAGGACCCGCGGTTCGTGATCAACTTTCAGAACTGCGTGCATTGCAAGACCTGCGATATCAAGGACCCCAGCCAGAACATCGTCTGGAAAACCCCGCAGGGTGGCGGTGGCCCGAACTATCCGAACATGTAATGCGCGATGTCAGCCGTGATCAGATTTTACAGTTTGCCGAAAGCGAACTCGGGCAGGCCCTTCCTGTTGAAAAACAGGCCGATCTGCTGCGGTTGACCGGAACAGACGGCGATGATGCGGTGGAATTCATGGCGGCGTTCGGCAAGGCGTTTGCTGTGGATTTGTCCGGCTACGAACCGGCGCAACACCATTTCGGCGAAGGATGGGCGATTTCCCTGAACTGGCCCTTTGCGAACCCGCGCGTTGAACATTCCAAGATTCCGATGTCGATCAACCTTCTGCACCGCGCCGCAACCGAGGGGCGCTGGCCGATGACCTATCCGCAGCGCAAGACTGTTGCGCCACCGCCCTGGCATCTTCTGAACTTTCCGATTCTGCTGATCGGTCTTGGTGCTGCCTGCGCGCTGGTTCTGGAGATCGTCCACCTGATTTTCTGATCAACTCACATGACAATTGCGCGATCCATTGCCCGTCATCCCTGCAATTCGTGCCATCCGATTGCTTTGCGCACCACACGGACCTAGATTGAACGAAAGCCGAACGTAGATTTTTCCTTGCGGAGACTCCGATGCCCCAAAATCCCCGGCGCGTGCTTGCAGCCTTTGCCCTGATCGCGGCCCTTGCCCCGGCCCCCGTGCTGGCCGACGAAGATGCGGGCGCCTATCTGGCCGCGCGCGTTGCGGGGGCAGACCGCGATTACACCGCAGCCTCGCTGTGGTTCACCCGCGCGCTGATCGGTGATCCGAACAACACCGATCTGATGTCCGGCGCGATCGAGGCAAATCTGGCTCTTGGCAAGTTCGAACAGGCAGCAGTCGTTGCGCGCCAGTTTCAGGCGACCGGCAAAAAGAATGAAATCGCATTGCTTGCCATTATTGCTGATCAGGCGAAAAAGGGCGAATTCGACGACATTCTGACTGATGCCAAAGCGGGCAAGACCGAAAACACGCTGCTTGCCGGCCTGATCAACGCTTGGGCCGAATTCGGCGCAGGCCGGATGTCGGATGCGTCGGCCGGTTTTGACAAGCTGGCGCAAAGCAAGGATATCGCCCCGATTGCGGCCTTTCAAAAGGCATTGGCGCTTGCCGCCGCAGGTGACTTCGAAGGGTCAGACAAGATCTTTGCGGGCCCGCTATCGGGCCCCTTGCACAGTTCCGCCCGCGCGATCATCGCCCATGCGCAAGTGCTGAGCCAGTTGGAGCGGAACGACGACGCGCTCAAGATGCTCAATACCGTGTTCGTGCCGGGGCAGGATCCCGGCATCGACGCCCTGCGGGCCCGGCTTGAGGCCAGGGAAACGGTGCCATTCGACATCGTGCGCACCGCGTCGGATGGCATTGCCGAAGTGTTCTTTACTATCGCAGGCAGCCTTCTGGGCCAGCCCGAACCCGACGCAAGCCTGCTTTACGCCCGCATCGCCGCCTATCTGCGCCCCGGTCATACCGAGGCCGTGCTGATGACCGGCGGCATCCTAAGCCAGATGGGGCAGAACGGCCTTGCGACCGAAGTTTACACACAGATCCCCAACACCGACCCCGCGTTTCACATCGCCGAAATGGGCCGCGCCAACGCTCTGACAGGCGAAGGCAAGAACGAAGCCGCAATCGAAGTGTTGCAAGCGCTGGGCCGCAGCCACCCCAAGATCATTGCCGTGCAAAAGGAACTGGGCGATGCCTTGCGGCGCGAGGAAAAGTTTGCCGAGGCCGTACCCGCCTATGATGCGGCAATTGCGCTGACCGCTCCGGGGCAGACCGATGGCGTGTGGATCCTGTACTACAGCCGGGGAATCTGTCTGGAACGCTCCGACCAGTGGGACAAGGCCGAAGCCGATATGCGCATGGCGTTGAAATTGCAGCCTGACCAGCCACAGGTGCTGAATTACCTGGGCTATTCCTTCCTTGAAAAGAACATCAATCTGGACGAGGCGCTGACGATGATCGAACGCGCCGCAAAGGCCGAACCGAAATCAGGCGCGATCATCGACAGTCTGGCCTGGGCCTATTTCAGGCTTGGCCGCTACGCCGATGCCGTGGCCCCGATGGAACGCGCCTCGCTGCTGGAACCGCTTGATCCGGTGGTGACCGACCATCTGGGTGATGTCTACTGGGCCGTGGGTCGTCGGATCGAGGCGGAATTCCAATGGCACCGCGCCCTGTCGTTCAAACCCGAGGACAAGGACGCTGCGCGTATCCAGCGCAAGCTGGACGTGGGCCTTGATGCTGTTCTGGCCGAAGAGGGTGCCAAGCCCCTGCCCGCCGTTGATGCCGCTGCCAACAGCAATTGAATCCGCTCCGGCGAAGATAAACCTGACGCTGCACGTCACCGGGCAGCGGCCTGACGGCTATCATCTGCTGGACAGTCTGGTGGTGTTTTCGGATATTGGCGATGTCGTCCGCGTAACTTTGGCCGAAGACGAGACCCGGTTCACGATCGATGGCCCCGAATCGCACGCCCTTGTCGCCGACGATACCAACCTTGTGATGCGGGCGGCGCGACTGATCGCCCCGGACTTGCGCGCCCGTATCCGGCTGACGAAAACCCTTCCCGTTGCCTCGGGCATCGGTGGCGGGTCGGCGGATGCGGCGGCGGTGTTGCGGGCGATTGCAAGGATGGGGGCATATGCCTTGCCGCCCGAACCGGCTTTGCTGACGCTGGGTGCCGATGTACCGGCCTGCGTCGCCTTGACCCCGTGCCGGATGCGGGGCATCGGTGATGATCTGGCCCCGGTTCCGACGCTGCCTGCGCTGGATATCGTGCTGGTCAATCCACGGGTTGCGGTATCCACCCCGGCGGTCTTTGCAGCCCTTGGGCGCCGCGACAACCCGCCAATGCCGCCGGTGCTGCCACAATGGGACGGCGCTGCCCAGTTTTGCGACTGGCTGTGCGGCCAACGCAATGACCTTCTTGCCCCGGCGTTGGGCCTTGCACCCGAGATTGCCGAGGCACTGGCCCTGATCAAAAAGACCGGATGTCTTTTTGCCGGAATGTCAGGGTCTGGCGCGACCTGTTTCGGCCTTTATGCGCGCGATGGCCATTCAGCCAGGGCCGCCGAGGCGCATCTGCAAGGGCAAAAGCCCGGCTGGTGGGCGAAGTCGGGCGAAATCAACTGACCCGCGAGACGACGTAACCGGCCAACGCATCCAGCATGTCGCGCAAGGGATGTTCAGGCAGAACGGCCAACGCGGCGCGTGCCTTTGCCGCCCACATCAAAGCATCGTCGCGCGCGGCATCCATCGCACCGTGGCGCGCCATGATCGCAAGCGCCTGCGCCAGATCGCCATCGTGCTGATCCCCCTTTTCGATGGTCCGGCTCCAGAACGCACGTTCTTCCGGCGTTGCCGCCGTCATCGCCTTGATCACCGGCAGAGTCAGTTTGCGTTCGCGGAAATCGTCGCCGGTGTTCTTGCCGATCGCTACGGCTGATCCGCCGTAATCCAGCAGGTCATCAACGATCTGGAACGCCACGCCAAGCGCATCGCCGTAGGTGAACAGCGCACGCACCTGATCTTCGGGCGCGCCCGCAATCACGCCGCCGACCTCGGTCGCTGCGGAAAACAACGCCGCCGTCTTTCCGCGCACGACCTGCAGATAAATCGCCTCCGTCGTCGCCAGGTTCTGTGCGGCGGTCAGTTGCAGCACCTCTCCCTCGGCAATCGTGGCCGACGCATTCGACAGGATATCAAGCACCCGCAGATTGCCGGTTTCAACCATCAACTGAAAACTGCGCGCGAACAGATAATCGCCGACCAGGACCGAAGATTTGTTATCCCACAACAGGTTGGCCGTGGGCCGCCCCCGCCGGCGCGCGCTTTCGTCAACGACATCATCGTGCAGCAACGTCGCCGTGTGGATGAATTCGACAGTGGCCGCCAGATGAATGTGGAACGGCCCGGTGTAGCCACACAACCGCGCTGCAGCCAGTGTCAGCATCGGTCGCAGACGCTTGCCCCCCGCCTCGACCAGATGGGCGGTCACTTCAGGGATGCGCGGCGCGTGTTCGGACGCCATGCGCGCGCGGATCATCGCATTGACCAGTGCCAGATCCCCGGCCAGATGATCGGCCAGAGCGTCCTGCGGTTTTGGCATCTCGTCGATCACACCCATCACGTCCCTGCCCGGCAGGCTCGACAAACCGATGATTTGCCGCCTAACTGTCCCCATGAAAGAACTTTTGCGCAGCACCGATCCCACGATCATCGCTTTTGCTTCGGCTCTTCTTCAGGGCGAGGGTATAGCGGCGTTTCAGCTGGACGTCCACATGAGCATCCTTGATGGCAGCCTGGGAATATTGCCGCGCCGCATGATGGTCGCCGACCGCGATCTGTATCGCGCGCGCATCGTGCTGGCCGACAATGATATTCCGACCGGCCTATGAGCTTTGCCGCGGATGATCTGACCGACGATGCCTTTCTGGGGGGCGCGCTGCAGCTTTGGCAGCCACGCCGCGGCTACCGTGCGGCGACCGACCCGGTTTTGCTGGCGGCAGCGGTCCC
>JBGSRQ010000189.1:0-9030 GCA_041737515.1 Rhodobacterales bacterium
TGCAGCGCGGCGAAGGCAAGCCCGCCCCACCCCTTGAAGCCCCCTCGCACCCCGCCGCCACCGGGCGCACGGTTGCAGGCTTTCCCGGCACTGAACTGCGCCAGCGCGGTGAAACCGAATGGGTCGCGGGTGAGGCGATCCGGTTCGTCTATGCCGGCGGCACCCCGGCGGGCACGCCTGACGGACAAGGCGGCGTGTCGATCCGGATCTCGCTGGAAAAATGGGGCAACAATCTGGATCGCGCGCCCTATGACGAACCGGCGATGGCGGCTCTTTGGGACGGAGTCCTGACCAGCCTGCGGCAAAGGCGCTGAGCGATGACCGCAGTATATGCCTGCCCCGAACTCTCGGTCTTGCCGATCATCTTCATCCCCGGCATCATGGGGTCACGCCTGCGTCAGCGCAGATCAGGCCGGGTGGTGTGGGACCCGCCCGTAAACTGGCGGGCGCTGGGGCATTATTTCAGCGGCGCGCAGGAACGACGGCGCGACATGATCGGGCCTGCCGGCACCGGCCACAACTCGAACTTCCTGAGCGTGGATTACGGCAGGGTCGGTGGCACGCTGAACCAGAGGCGGATTGACCGAAACTGGGGCGGCGTGCATCAGCCGTCCTATCTGTCGTTCCTGTCGTGGCTGGAGCATACCGCCGCCACGCCGGGCGGGGGCGCTCCGGTGCCGACGGGCTGCTTCAATCTGCGGTATGAGGTCTGGGCCTATCCCTACAACTGGTCCAACACGAACCGCGATTCCGGGGCGGGGATCGGGTCACGGCAAAGCCTGTCTGATCTTGTCGATACCGCTGTTGCGGAATGTCACCGTCTGCACGATGGCACCGGACGCCGCGTGCTCAAACCGGTGTTGCTGACACATTCCATGGGCGGGCTTGTCGCACGCGCGTTCTGCAAGCTGTCGGGCGGCGAAGGCAAGGTGCATGGCGTCATCCACGGCGCCATGCCGACCGAGGGCGCGCCCGCCACCTACAAACGCATGCGTGCCGGGTTTGAAGGCGCGGCATCCATGGTTCTGGGCTGGAACGCGGCCGAGGTCACGACAACAGCGGGCAACATGCCGGGCGCGCTGGAGTTGTTGCCAAACCGGCGCCACAAGCGCGTTGATGGCACGAACCGCTGGCTGCGGGTGACCGACCGCGACGCGACCGACCTTGTCTCCAAACCGACCTCCGACCCATATTCCGAAGTTTACCTGAACCAGACCGACTGGTGGCGGCTGATCGACGCCCGGCTTCTGGATGCCGAAGGCGACCGTCGCGGAACCTCTGCCTTCGGGCAGTTCCGCGCATCGCTGGGCCGGGCCTCGCGGTTTCACGCCGATCTTGGGGCCAATGGCTTTCACGCCAACACGCGGATGTTCTTTTCACAGTCGGGCAGCCATCTGTCGTGGGACAAGGTCGATTGGCGCGGCCGCCAGCGCGGCGCTTTGCGCGGCACCAACGACTCGGCAGCGCCAAATGGCACCGGAACGGTTGATTTCATCGAATTCCACAGGTCCTACTCGGAATATGACGACGGCATGACCACGGTCGGCAGCGTCGAGATCCGGGGCCCCACAGCCGCCGGCGATGGCACCGTGCACGCCGGGTCCGGCATCCATGCAACACCCATGCATGTGGCCACGTCGAACGGCTTTGAACACGGCGCATGCTACGATTCCAGCACCGTGCGGCGTCTGACGGCACAATGGCTGTTTGAAATGGCCGAAGAACAGATGTAGTGCGGGCAGGATTTCCCTTGCCCGCACCACAGTGCCGGGGGCCGCAATTCTGCAGAAAGTCGCCATGTCAGACCGTTCGTTCCGCTTTACCCACGCCATCACCCGCCGCCCTGCGCCGTCGATTGTGCAGGGACTGCGCGCCGTCGATACCGGCGCGCCCGACCTTGCACGCATGCAGGCGCACCACGCGGATTACATCGCGGCGCTGAAATCGACGGGCGCGGTGGTGATGGAACTGCCGCCCCTTGATGCCTATCCGGACAGCGTTTTTGTCGAGGATACTGCGCTTTGCCTGCCCGAAGGGGCGGTGATCATGCGCCCCGGTGCGCCGTCGCGCTTGGGCGAGGCTGCGGAAATGGCTCCGCATCTGGCGGCGCTTTATGGCGATTTGCGGCCGGTCACCGGACCGGGATTCATCGAGGGCGGCGATATTCTGGTTACCGAAAGCGAAATCCTTGTTGGCCGCTCTGCCCGCACCGATGCCGCCGGAATCGAGGAACTGACCCGCCTCGTTGCCGGTTGGGGCCACCGCGTCCGCGAGGTGTTCACCCCCGCGGGCGTTCTGCATTTCAAGACCGATTGTTCGCTGATGGACGCCGAAACAATCCTTGCGACCCCGCGCCTTGCCGCCTCGGGCTGTTTTGACGGCTACCGCGTGATCCATACCGCTGATGGCGAGGAAGCCGCTGCGAACGCGATCCGCTTCAATGACATCGTGCTTTTCGCCGCAGGCTTTCCGCGCACCCGCGATGCGCTGGTCAAGGCCGGGTTCAGCGTGGTTGAAATCGGCAACAGCGAATGCGCGAAACTCGACGGCGGCATGTCCTGCCTGAGCCTGCGTTTCACACCAGAGATTTAAGCAGTTCGCGGCTTTTGCGGCGGGACGCTTGCACTTATAGTCGCGGAAAAACAGGCAGGGCACCATGGCAGCGAACCAGACGTTCAACATTCTGGCAATCGTTCAGGGCGGGCGTCTCCAATACGAGGCGGTCCTGCTGGCCGCGTCTTTGCGCGCATCAAACCCCGGCTTCAAGGGCAAACTCTTTCTCGCCGAACCTCAGCCGGGGGCCCTTTGGCCGCAAGACCCGCGGGTGACCGATGCGGCCACACGGGAATTGCTGGAAAGCTTCGGGGCCGAATTCCTGCCGTTCGAAAACCGGGTGTTCGGCTCCAGCTACCCTTACGGCAACAAGATCGAGGCGCTGGCAGCCCTGCCCGACGCACCCTTCCTGTTTTTGGACACCGACACGATCGTGACCGGCGGCTTCAACACGGTAAAGTTCGATTTTGACAAGCCGTCAGCTTCGATGAAGCGCGAGAATACATGGCCGATAACAGAACTTTACGGGCCGACCGTGATGCAAACATGGAAATCGCTTTATGACCGTTTTGGTTTGAATTTTGAAAGTTCTCTGGATACCTCACAGCCCGAGGATTTCTGGAAACGGTATCTCTATTTCAACGCGGGCTGGTTCTTTCACCACTCGCCCCATGTCTTTGGCAGCCGTTTTCTGGATTATGCCAGGACCATCCGTGATGACGGCCCGCGCGAACTGGTGTGCCAGCCGCTGAACCCGTGGCTTGACCAGATCGCACTGCCGCTTGTCATCCATTCGCTTGGCGGCGGGCGGCCCGGCGCCGGTCTGGCCGGGCTGGACGGCGATGTGACCTGCCACTGGCGCACCCTGCCCCTGCTTTACGCGCGCGAAAGCGACCGGGCCGTGGCGATGCTGGAAGATGTGGCCGGTCAGAACCAGACCAAGAAAATCATCAAGGAATATGACGCCTTCAAGCGCCTGATCTATCAGGGCAAAGGCGCGAGCATCCGCGCACTATTCGATCGTGAGAACTTGCCCCGCAAGGAACAGATGATCCGCAACCAGATCAAGCGTGAAGGGCTCTGGTTCCGCTGAACCGCGCCACGGCATGGCCGCGTTTCCAGAACGGTTTCTCGGCACCGGCCGACAACCTTTTACAAGGCAGCAACGACCGTTTCATCTTTCGCACCCCCGACAAGACCTTGTGGTTTGATGCGAAAGGCAGTGCGGCAGGCGGGCTGACCCTGCTGACCGACCTGCAATATACCCGATCAACCCTGACCGCCACTGACATCCTGCTGATCTGACCGGTGCGTTCCCCGTCACGGCGGGGTCCGGATAGCGGTGTCTGCGACCGGCGCACACGGCCGCACGACATCTGCAAATCAACCCCTCCCGCGAGTGTTGCGTTTGATCGGGTTCAGCAGATCAGACGCAAAACGCAACATTCACAATGGCTTGCAGATCGCCGATTTGCTTCAACCTGAATTGGGTCAAAGGAAATCCGCTTTAGAACGGGTGGATCACGAAAACCAACGATGCGACCAACAGTGCCGCCATCCCCCAGTTGAACACCGCCAGCCGGACCGGGTTTGTCAGCACAAGCCGCAGCTTGGTTCCCGCCATCACCCAGACGCTGACCGATGGCAGGTTGATCGCGCCGAACACACCGGCAACGATCATCAGGCTTGGCAGCGTGCGGTCCGCCGCAAAGAGGCTGATTGATGACAGTGCCATCGCCCAGGCCTTCGGGTTAAGCCATTGAAACGCCGACGCTTGCAGAAACGTCATCGGCACCCCGCCGGCAACCCCTTCACGCGGCGGGGCGGAGTGGGCGATTTTCCACGCCAGCCACAGCATGTAAAGAACGCTTGCGATCTTGAGCGCCAGCTCTGCCCTCGGGGCGGCACGAATGGCACCTTCCAACCCCAGCCCGATCAGAAAAATCATCACGGCAAACCCGAGCGATACCCCCAGCATGTGCGGAATACTGCGCTGAAAACCAAAGTTCGCGCCCGACGCCATCAGCATCAGATTGTTCGGCCCCGGAGTGACCGAGGTGGCAAAGGCAAAGGCCACAAGGGCGTAAAGAACATCAAGGGTCATGGCACAATCATTCCGCATCCCGCGCAGAATTGAATTGCAATCTTTGCAAGTGGCTGGCATTTTTTGCAACAAATGACCGATCTAGCCGCATCAGACCACCGGATATTGCAAGAGCTTTCCCGCAATGGCCGCATTACCAACCTTGATCTGGCCGCGCGCATTGGCCTTTCGCCCTCGGCCTGCCTGCGCCGCGTACAAGAGCTTGAGCGCCGCGGTGTCATCAAAGGCTACCGTGCGGTCCTTGATCCCGCCAGCCTTGGCGTTGGGTTTGTTGCCTATATCACCGTCGGCCTGAACACCCATACCAAGGCCGCGCAAGAGGCCTTTGAACGCGCCATCGCCCGGTCGCCCGAGGTGCGCGAGTGTCATAATGTGACCGGAACGGTGGAATATCTGCTGCGAATCGAGGCGGCTGATCTTGCCGCATACAAGCATTTCCATACCGAGGTTCTGGGGGCTCTGCCGCAGGTGCAGATGCTGACGACCTATGTGGTGATGGGCAGCCCCAAGGATGATCGCGCCTGAAGCGGGCCGAACCTTTTCCCGCCTTTGCGCCGGTTTTCGGTCCTTTCGCCCTTTTCCACAGCAGCCCTTCACAGCCCACCGCCCTTCCCCTAACCTGCCTGCCAGTTTCCGAGGGAGGACAGAATGACCCAGGCTTATGGCTTTGACACACTGCAAGTTCATGCGGGCGCGCATCCCGACCCCGCAACAGGCGCACGTCAGATCCCGATTTACCAGACAACGGCCTATGTGTTCCGCGATGCCGAACATGCGGCGGCTTTGTTCAATCTGGCCGAGGTGGGCTATATCTATTCTCGCCTGACCAATCCAACCGTATCGGCCCTGGCCGAACGGGTTGCGGCGCTGGAGCGCGGCGTGGGGGCGGTGTGCTGTTCTTCGGGCCATGCGGCACAGATCATGGCGCTGTTCCCGCTGATGAACCCCGGCTGCAATATCGTGGCCTCGACCCGGCTTTACGGCGGCACGATCCAGCAATTCACCAACACGATCCGCAAATTCGGCTGGTCGGCGAAGTTCGTCGATTTTGACGATCTGGCGGCGGTTGAAGCGGCGGTGGATGACAACACCCGCGCGATCTTCTGCGAAAGCATCGCCAATCCCGGCGGCTACATCACCGATCTGGACGCGGTGGCAAGCGTTGCCGATAAGGTCGGCCTGCCGCTGATCGTCGATAACACGACGGCGACGCCGTATCTGTGCCGCCCGATCGAGCATGGAGCCACGCTGGTGGTGCATTCGGCGACGAAATACCTGACCGGGAATGGCACCGTCACCGGCGGCGTGGTGGTTGACAGTGGCAAGTTCGACTGGTCGGCAAGCGGCAAATTTCCCAGCCTTGCGGCGCCGGAACCGGCCTACCACGGGCTGAACTTTCACGCGGCACTGGGGGGCATGGCCTTTACCTTCCACTCCATCGCCATCGGCCTGCGCGATCTGGGCATGACGATGAACCCGCAGGGCGCGCATTACACCCTGATGGGGATCGAGACGTTAAGCCTGCGGATGGAGCGTCACGTTGCCAACGCGCAAAAGGTGGCAAACTGGCTGGAGGCCGATCCGCGCGTCGACTACGTCACCTATGCCGGGCTGAAATCCTCGCCCTACAACGGGCGCGTCGCGCGAATTTGCCCCAAAGGGGCCGGGGCGCTGTTCACATTTGCGGTCAAGGGCGGCTACGACGCCTGCGTGAAACTGGTGGGAGGGCTGAAGTTGTTCAGCCATGTCGCAAACCTTGGCGATACGCGGTCGCTGGTAATTCATCCAGCCTCCACCACGCACCGCCAACTGCCGCCCGAAAAGCTGGCAGCGGCAGGGGCGGCCCCCGAGGTCGTGCGCCTTTCCATCGGCATCGAAGACCCGGCGGACCTGATCAGCGATCTGGATCAGGCACTGGCAATCGCCACGGCGTAACGCAAAGAACCCGCCCCCATTCGGAGGGCGGGTTCATCCATTGCACGAACTTTGTCATATTACTCTTTGATTTCCCAAATGATTGTGACCATGGCTGTCACCCCGACCTCGCCGCTTGAGACGGGCACGGCGGCGCTTTCCGCCACCTGCCGGAACATTGGCCGCGGATCGACCGCGCCACCGCTTTCGGTGATCGACACGATCTTGCCCAACGTCACGCCGGCAGCGCCCGTCAGCAGATCGGCCCGCGCGCGGGCATTGGCAACAGCCAGCTTGCGGGCCTCATTCATCACCGGGTCGGGGTCGGCCAGACCGAAGCTGACGCCGTTCAGCGTATTTGCCCCGTCGGTCACGGCCGCATCCAGCACCCCGCCCAGTCCATCCAGCGCCCGCACCCGCACGGTCAGCACGTTTGCCGCAACATAACCCGCGATCTTGGGGGCAGCGCTGCTGTCATAGCTGTTGCTCCAGTTCGGATTGACTGACAGGCCCGAGGTCTGCAGATCGCGGTCTGCGATTCCGGCCGCTTTCAGGTTGGCGGTAACCTTGGCCATTTCTTCGGAATTGGTGCGCATCGCCTCGGACGCGGTCGGCTTTTCGGTGGTCACGCCAATGGTAATGGTGGCCAGATCGGGCGTGCGGTAAACGCTGCCTTCGCCGGTCACGGTGATTTGCGACGTATCAGCCAGCGCGGGCGCGGCGAACGGCAGGGCAAGGGTGGCAGTCAGAAGCAAAGGGGTCAGAAATCGCATGGCAATCCTCCTTGAATATGGGCAACAGTTCCCTTCTTTGACGCCGCTCGCAATTCATTCCTTGGGGGCTTTGGCTTTCATTAGGCGAAAACCTGCTATAGAACTGCAAAATCGACAGGTGGGACTCTCCCCCCCATGACGAACCTGTGCTAGAGCCGTGGAATGAAACCGAATTTCGCGTTGACCCTTGCCGAAGACCGCGTCGCGGTATTGCATCGCACCTCGACCGGGTGGATGGAGATCGGGTCGGTTGACCCCGCCGCGCCCGATATGGCCGATGCTTTGGGCTATTTGCGCAGCACCGCGCTGGAACTGGCCGCGGGCGATCTTCGCACCAAACTGATCCTGCCAGAAAGCCAGATTCTCTATCAGCAGATCGAGGCCCCCGGCCCCGATGCCGCCAGCCGGCGCAAGCAGATCAGGGCTGCGCTTGAAGGGCGCACGCCCTACGCTGTGGATGATCTGGTCTTTGACTGGTCGGGCAAGGGCACGATTGTTCAGGTCGCCGTCATTGCGCGCGAGACACTGGAAGAGGCCGAGGCTTTTGCGGTGCAGTTCCGCATGAACCCGGTTGCATTTGCCGCAAGTCCGCATGGCAACGACTTCAAGGGCGAGCCCTGGTTTGGCTTGACCGAAGCCGCCGCAGATCTTTTGCCCAAAGGCACACGGGTCGAACGTGACAAAGAGGCGGTCGCGGTTGTCCGCAGGGCGGCAGCAGCCGCACCGCCGATGGCAGAACCGCCGACAGCGCAGATTGATGCATCCGCGCCGGACGGAAATCCGCCCGCCCCCGAACCGGTTGCCAACCCATCGTCGCCCGAGATTGACGTTCCGGATCAGGATTTTGCCGCAGATACGCCCCTGACGAAGAACGCCGGGGATGATGCCCCTCAACGGCAGGAAATCGCCGCCGCGATCCCGGCCGAAACCGTCACCGTGCAAGACGCGATTGCGCCGGAACCGGTCGCCACGGCACCCGTTGCGGGGGTGACGGAAACCCGGATCGCGGATCTTTCCGAACACCCGGCGCAAGAAGCGCTGCGCGATACCGCAAATGGCACGCTGACCGAAACACCGGCGTCCTGGCCGATCGGTGAGACATCGGCCGCCGTTGCGCGTTCGGGTCCGTCCGACCTGCAAAAACCTGCGACGCCGCTCAAGATCACCTCGGCCACCACGGCACCGGTAGCAGGGTTTTCCAGCCGCCGCGCCCCGCCCCCTGCCGACCGGCGGGCGACGCAACCGCTTCGCCTATTTCGGCCAGCTCAATCCGTTCAAGGGCATCAAGGTGCTGGTCGAGGCGGTCACGCGCATCCCGCAGGACGTCTGGGGCGACGGCATCCTCTATGTCTTCGGGGGCAATCTCGAACACCAGCCCGAGGATTTCCAGGTCGCGGTGAAGGAGCTGTTCCGCGTCGCCGGCCGGCGCATCCGCTTCATGGGCTCCTACAAGAGCCCCGACCTGCCCGACCTGATGCGCGAGGTCGATTGGACCATAGTGCCCTCGACCTGGTGGGAGAACGCGCCCGTCGTGATCCAGGAGGCCCATTTCCACGGCCGGCCGATCATCGCGAGCGACATCGGCGGCATGGCCGAGAAGGTTCGCGACGACGTCGACGGCCTGCATTTCCGCGTCTCCAATCCGGAGAGCCTCGCCGAGACCATGACGCGGGCGATCCGAGAGCC